>JBKECC010000029.1:0-15658 GCA_047974135.1 Campylobacteraceae bacterium
AATCTCTTAAATGAGTTAAACACTCGCTCTTTAGCTCTAAAATCACCACGCCAAGAGTTAGAAAACTTGCAAAGTGAGCAAAATGCAAATTCTAAACTTTTTGGAAAAATAGACAAAAGCGAACAAGAAGCCCTAAAAGATAAGTTATTAAAAAATAAAGAAGCCATAGCAAAAGCAAATGATGAGCTAAAACTGCTTGAAGACTCGTTAATCGAACTTGCCTACACAACTCCAAATATACCAGATGCTGAAGTTCCTTTTGGTGAAGACGAAAATGACAATATAGAGCTTAAAAAAGTTTTAGATATACCAAAATTTAGCTTTACTCCAAAAGAGCATTGGGAAATTGACGAAGAGCAAAATTTACTTGATTTTACTCGTGGGGTAAAGTTAGCAAAGACAAGATTTTCACTTTTAAAAGGCAGGGCTGCAAAGTTAGAGCGAGCACTTATAAACTACATGATAGAGTTTAACGAAGAAAGAGGCTTCAGCCTTGTTAGCGTTCCTTTTTTGGTAAATAGCAACTCTCTTTTTGGAACCGGGCAATTGCCAAAATTCAAAGAAGATTTGTTTAAGCTTGAAAATGAAGATTTGTACCTTATCCCAACTTCTGAAGTGCCGGTTACAAATATCTACGCTGATGAGATTATCAGTAAAGATGAACTTCCTTTAAAATTTACTTGTCATAGTGCGTGTTTTAGAAGTGAAGCAGGAAGTGCTGGAAGAGATACGAGAGGCTTAATGCGTCAACATCAATTTCACAAGGTTGAGTTAGTAAGTATCACAACACCAGACAACAGTGACAAAATGTTTGAAGAGATGGTAAGTTGTGCTTCTGATTTATTGACATCACTTGGGCTTCCTCACAGACACATGTTACTTTGTGGTGGAGATTTGGGATTTGGTGCTAGCAAAACTATAGATTTGGAAGTTTGGCTTCCAGGACAAAACAAATACCGTGAGATAAGCTCTATCTCAAATACGAGAGATTTTCAAGCAAGACGTGCAAAGATAAGATTTAAAGATGAGAAGAAAAATACTCTTGTTCATACACTAAATGGTTCATCTTTAGCAGTTGGAAGAACCATCATCGCTATTATGGAAAATTATCAAAAAGAAGATGGAAGTTTTGATATACCAGAGGTTTTAAAACCTTACATGTAAAAGCCGCAAAAACGGCTTTTACTTTATATAGATTCTAATCTAAACTTTTTACATATACTCTTTTACATGTAAAGATTTTTCTTTGCATGTAAATTTTTAAAACTACTTCTTTATCTTTGAGACTATTTTTACTATTTGACTTGCAACTTCATAACTTTTATAAAAAGAGTTCATTGGTAAAAACTCGTATATAGAGTGAAAATTGTGAGCTCCTGTAAAAAAGTTTGGTGTAGGAATGCCACACGCAGAAAGTGCAGAACCATCAGTTCCGCCTCTCATTGATAATACTTTTGGTTTTACACCTGCATTACTCATAGCTTCAAAGATGATATCAACTGGCAAATTATTATTCCCAAGTGAATCTTTTATGTTTGCATACACATCTTCTATCTCACATGAAATCTTTGCTTTTTTATGTACATTTTGTACTTTTTCTACTACTTCTTTTATGTAATTTTTTCTTTTCTCATAACTTGTTTTATCAAAATCACGGATACTTATATTTATCTTTGCACTATTTGCATTTGCAGCTATCTTAGTTACATAAAAATATCCCTCTTTGCCCTCTGTGTGCTCTGGTGTGTCTTGCTTGTCAAAACAGTTTAGCAAGTCTTGCATAACGATTATCGGATTTACTAATATATTTTTTGCAGACATTGGATGAGTTACTACACCTTTTATGTCTATAACAACGCTTGCTGCGTTAAAAGTCTCATAAGCAATTTCACCAATTTCACAACAATCAAGAGTATAAGCGAAATCTACTTTAAATCTTGAGAGATCAAGTCTTTTTGAGCCACGAAGACCAATCTCTTCATCTGGAACAAAGGCTATATAAATCTCTCCATACTCATCTTTTTTATCTTTTATATTATTTAAGAGTGTCATGACAGTTGTTATGGCAGCTTTATCATCAGCTCCTAAAACATTTGTGCCATCACTAAAGATAATTTCATTATTTTTATATGGCAAAATCTCTTTATGTTCATCAACCTTTAGCCAGATATTTTCTGCTTTATTTAGACATAAATCTTCACCAACAAAATTTAAAACCTGAGGTTTTATCTTCGCATTTAGTCCAATGTTTACAGTATCTAAATGTGCCACAAAACCAATCTTTGGAGCATCTTTTTTTGCTCCTTTAAAAAGTGCTGTAAGATTTGAGTATTCATCTATAAAAATATCTTCTAAGCCCATTGACTTTAACTCTTTACTTAAAAGTTTCGCTAATTCAAGTTGTCCAGCGGAGCTTGGAGTTTTACTGTTTTGTGCATCACTTTGTGAACTTATAGCCACATATCTAAAAAATCTCTCTTTTAACTCTTCTTTGATTTTTTGCATGAGTGTACCTTTGTTTAAATTTTACATAAATTTATAAATTAATATTGTATAAAAATAATAGTTAAAAAAAGTAATATTTTGAAGTTTTGTAAAGAAGAGTTTTACATGTAAAAAACTTTTACATGTAAAACATTTTAGTGTTTAAAAGTATAGGTCAAATGCAAGCGGTTGCTCTTTTCTCTAATCCTTCTTTCATTGATACATAACTGTTTAAAGCGCCTATATAAGCTTCTGCGGTTGCGAACATAGTATCAACATTTAAGCCGTGTCCAATGATTGGTTTTGCACCATCAAACTCAACTTTTACTATAACTTTTGCAAGTGCATCTTTTCCTTGAGAAACTGCTTCAACTTTATAGTCTTTCAAGTTTCCGCAAACCCCACAAACTCTATCAATTACTTTAAATACAGCGTCCATCGTGCCATTTCCTATAGCAGCATCTGTTATCGTTTTGTCGTGGTGTTTTATGGTAACTGCAGCATTTGGAACGCCTCCTGGGTTACAATCACTTAACTGCAACACAACAAGTTCAAACTCTTTATGTATTTTTGTGATTTCACTTGTAACAAGCGCTCTTAAATCGTCATCGTATATCTCTTTTTTTTGGTCAGCTAAAATTTTAAATTTTTCAAATGCTTCATTTAATTCTTTATCTTCTAACGTGAATCCAAGTTGGGCCAATCTATTTTTAAAAGCGTGACGACCAGAGTGTTTTCCAAGTACTAAGTTATTTTGATCCAAACCTATATCTTTTGCACTAAAAATCTCATAAGTTTCAGGATGTTTTAAAACTCCATCTTGGTGAATACCACTCTCATGAGCAAAAGCATTTTTACCAACGATAGCCTTGTTTGGTTGAGGCTCAATTCCTGTGATTGAAGAAACTAATCTACTTGTTGGATAAATCTCTTTTATGTTTATATTTGTTTTTAGTGGTGAGTAAATATCACTTCTTGTTTTGATAGCCATCACTATCTCTTCTAAAGCAGCGTTTCCAGCTCGTTCACCTAAACCATTTATAGTACACTCAACTTGTCTAGCTCCTGCTTCTATACAAGCTAAGGAGTTAGCAACTCCAAGTCCTAAATCATCATGACAATGTGAAGATAAAATAGCTCTATCTCCTACAAAATCGTGTAATTGTTTAAAGATGTTATACATCTCATTTGGAAGTCTGTAACCAACCGTATCTGGAATATTTAAAGTAGTTGCCCCAGCCTTCATGACGGCATCTAAAATCTCTTTCATGAATGAAACATCACTACGTCCAGCATCTTCACAACTAAACTCAACGTCATTTGTGAAAGTTTTTGCATAACTTACGGCTTCAACTGCTCTTTTTATAACTTCATCTGGTTTCATTTTTAATTTGTATTCCATATGAATTGGACTTGTTGCTATAAAAGTGTGAATTCTTCGTAAATTTGCGTAAGATACGGCTTCTCCTGCTGCTTTTATATCTCTCTCAACTGCACGTGCTAAAGAACAAATAGTGCTTTTTGTAACTTGTTCGCCTATACGTTTTATAGCATCAAAATCACCAGGGCTTGCAGCAGCAAAACCAGCTTCAATCACGTCTACTCCAAGCTTTTGTAATTGCAAAGCAATTTGAATCTTCTCTTCTGTGTTCATAGAAGCACCAGGGCTTTGTTCACCATCACGCAATGTTGTATCAAAAATTATTATCGTATTCTTATCCATTTTAGTTTTCTCCGTTTTTTTAATTATTTAGTATATTTACATGTAAAGATGAGAGTTCTCATCAAAGTGGTTTGAAACAAAAAATATTTATATATTTTTACAGTGAAAAAAGAAGGAGTGAGGTAAGCAGGAGTGCGTTTTTAATCTCTATTTTTGGTAAGATTTTTTTTGATTTGATGACGCCGATGTCATTACTATTCATTTGCAGCTCCTTTCATTTTATTTTTAAAGATTTTAATTATACTTTTTTTTCTTTAATTTTGCAATGTAGTTATAAATAACTCTTAAAATTCCATATAAAACATACAAAGTAACAAGTATGGTTAAAGTCTCAACTGGACGAAGATATACTAAAGATAGGACAATAGTTACAAAAATAAGTAGTTTTAATTTATATGGTTTTTCTGTATCTATCTTTTTAAAGCTTGGATATCTAATGTTACTAACCATCAAAATTGATGAAATACCCATGATTATAAGTAAAACAAAGCTATATCCATTGAAGAAATCATATTTATGAAAGATTAAAGTCCACATCGTTACAAAAACTGCGGCTGTTGGGATTGGAATACCGATAAACACAGAAGGTTCACTTGTTGGACTCATAACGTTAAAACGAGCTAGTCTTATAGCTCCAAATACAACATAAAGAGCAGCAAACAAAGAGCCAGTTCTTCCAAAATCGTTGCCAAAACTAAAGTAAAAAAGCATAGCAGGAGCAACTCCAAAAGCGATTACATCAGCAAGAGAGTCAAACTCAACACCAAACTTGCTCGTTGTGTTTGTAAGACGCGCTACTCTTCCATCAAGTCCATCACAAATCAAAGATATGATTATATATATAGCAGCTCTGTCAAAGTAACCCTTTGAGGCTGCTATAATGCTTATAATGCCTAAAAATGCACTTGCAGCAGTGAAAAGGTTTGGCAAAATGTAGCCAGCTTTTAATTTTCCATCGTTTATATTGTCGCTCATTGTTTCTCTTTATATGCAAAATATCCGATTATACTCTCGCCAGCTTTTACATAATCGCCGACCGAGAGTTTAATCCTTGAGTTAAGTGGTAAAAACAGTTCAACAGTTCCATCTATCATAAAAGATATCCTGATGCCTGATTTTATATTTCCTCTTATCTGTGAAAGATTTATCTTTCTTGGAAACATTCCAGCTCTTACCCTCATAGCAAAAGGTATCTCTTTGTGCTGACATCTTATATCAACTTTTTCATTTAGAGTATTTGATAATGGCTTGTATGGCGGCAAGAAAAGCCCATGAATAGTCTTTGCGCTAGATATAGTTCCATTTATGGGAAATCTTATCATACCAACGTTAAAAGGTAAACTTCTAATTATTACATGTAAAGATTGCGCACCATCCGTGATATCATCTTTTACTCTGTCTATTTTTATAATCTTGCCATCATTTGGTGCAACAATGGCAAGCGGGTCATCTTCTTCTGAAATTCGCTCTGGGTTTCTGTATAAAAAAACGGTTAAGATTAAAACTAAAATCATAAACCAAAACCCAAAATCTATCAAGTATGACAATAAAAGAAGTATTAGAACAATACCAATATTCCACCATCCCTCTTTTGCAATCGGTTCAGTAGTTGTAAATGATAGTGCCATGTCCCTCTTCCTTAAATACTACTCTCTTCGTCATTTACCACAGGAGAGATTACCTCTTCTGTTTTCTCCTCTTTTTTCTCTTCTTTGGTTTTTAAATCAGATTGAATTCTGGTTTTCATACCTTTTTCTTTTTCATAAGTTCTTATGATAGCTCTTACTTCTTCACCATCAATAGTCTCTTTTTCATATAAAGATTTTACTAGGTTTTCAATGGCCCCACGGTACTCTTCAAGAGTTTCACAAACAACTTTAAATCTCTCATCAAGCTTCTCTTTTACAAAGTTATCAATAGCTTCAGCTGTTTTATCACTATAATCTTTTAGAGTTTGTCCGCCGTTTAAAAAAATATTTTGACGACGCTCTAAAACCATAAGTCCGGCAATATCACTCATTCCATACATTGTTACCATTGTTTTTATGATACCAGTTGCGCGCTCTAAATCGTTTGATGCGCCAGTTGAAACTTCACCAATGAATACTTTTTCAGCCGCCCTTCCGCCGAGTAAAACATCAACTTCTGCAATGAGTTCGTGTTTTTGCGTTGAAACTCTATTTTCTTCGGGAGTTTGCATAGCGTACCCTAAAACGCCAAATCCTCTTGGAACAATGGTGACTTTTGTGTTTGGTCTAGCCCCCTTTGTAATTTCCGTAATAAGCGCATGTCCGCTCTCGTGATAAGTGATTATTTTTTTATCTTTCGGATTTATAACTCTTCCTTTTTTCTTTAAACCTATGGCTGCGCGCTCAAACGCTTCAAGAAAATCTTTTTGCTCAACGTACTTTTTATTTTCACGACCTGCAAGAAGTGCTGCTTCATTTATGATATTTGCCAAATCAGCACCAGAAAAACCAACTGTAAGTCTTGCTATCTCTTCTAAATCAGTATCTTTTGCAACTTTTATATCTTTTACATGTACGTTTAAAATAGAAATTCTTCCTTTAAAATCTGGTCTATCAACTAAAACCTGTCTATCAAAACGACCCGGTCTAAGAAGCGCTTGGTCAAGAACTTCTGGTCTGTTTGTAGCAGCAAGAACGATAACTGGAGCATTGTCAGAACTAAAACCATCCATTTCTGCTAAAAGTTGGTTTAGAGTTTGTTCTCTCTCGTCATTTCCACCCATTTGTCCGCCAGCTGCTCTACTTTTACCAATAGCATCAATCTCGTCTATAAAAATGATAGATGGAGCCTCTTTTTTAGCATTTTCAAACAGATCTCTTACCCTACTTGCACCAACGCCAACAAACATTTCTATAAAACTTGAGCCTGAAACTGAAAGAAAAGGCACATCAGCCTCTCCTGCAACTGCTTTTGCTAACAAGGTTTTACCAGTACCTGGAGGTCCTACAAGTAAAACTCCTTTTGGGATTTTTGCCCCTAGTGACATATATCTATCTGGATATTTTAGAAAATCAACAATCTCTACAACTTCTTCTTTTGCCTCTTCAACTCCAGCAACATCACTAAATCTTACCTTTGGTTTTTCAGAATTTACTAACTTTTTACTACTTCCAATGCCAAGTATTCCGCCACCCATATTTTTTTGCATTCTACTTGTGATAAAAAGCCAAATTCCAACAAATATAAAGATTGGTATAATCCATGAAAACAGTATATTTGTAAACATATTTGTCTCGTTGTAACCACTATACGAAACTTTTTTCTCTTCTAAAAGCGGGAGTAGACTTGCATCTTCACCAACTTTTTTGATGATGAAAGTTACTCTTTGCGGGCTTGCAGTTGCGACTGAGAGAGCTCTGATTGTTGTTTGTCCTATCTCAACTTTTTCAATTTGATTGTTACTCACCAACTCTTTAAATTCATAATATCCTATCTCTTTTGTGATAGAGCCTGAAAAACCGCTAACCTCATCCGTTGGAGCAACAAATGATTTAAACACAAAAATAACTATAAGTGAAAAAATCGCAAAAACAAATAACGGATTTTTATTGAAAAAATTGTTATTTTGTGGTGGTTGCTGGTTATTATTTTTATTATTTTGATTATTTGCCATTTAAAAATTATCCTTTATAAACTAATGTATGCCACTCATCTTGTTTGTATTCATCATACAAGAAAAGTAAGTTATATTTCTCTTTTACTCTATCAACATATTTATCTAAAATACCTGAAAGTATCAAAGTTGCATTCTCTTTCATAGCACTAACTAAATCGCTTTTTATCATCAAAAGCACATCAGCTATGATATTTGCAACAACTAAATCGTACTTTGCACCATCTCTATTTTGCACAGAACCAGTCCATACACGTCTAAATTTTACATCATTTAAGGCGAAATTTTCCTTTGCACTTAAAAGCGCTTGCTCATCTGTATCACAAATGTCACAAATGGCTCCAAGTTTTGAAGCGGCTATCGCTAAAATCCCACTGCCAGTACCTACATCTAAAACTCCGTATCCAAGATTTGTATATCTTTGAAGCATCAGTAAACATCCATAAGTACTTGCGTGATGACCTGAGCCAAAAGCAAGAGCTGGATCAATGACTATATTTGTAAGTCCATCTTTTTTTGGCAACCAGCTTGGATGAATATAGAGATTTCCAACTTCTATAGGCTCAACCGAGTTTTGATACTTTGCTATCCAATCAACATTCTCTTTTTGGCAAAGTTTGGTTTTTACTTCTATCTCTTCGCCCAGCGTAGATGAGAGTTTTTTTGCAAATTCTTCAACTCCCCACTGCAAAATATCAAGCGGCTCTTCACTTCTTACTATGATAGAGTCATTAACCTCTTCTATAGCTTCAGGAAAAAGCGTGAGTATAAAATCACTAAAATCCTCATGATGAGAATTTGGAGTAACTTCTAATTCATAATATTTATCTTGCATCAATTGCCTTTACATGTAAAGACTAGATTATAACTAAAAAGCACTTTACGAGACTTTATTTGCTTCATAAATCGCCTCTTTTAAGTCTAAACTGCCTTCATAGTACGCTTTTCCAACTATAACTCCAGCAACGCTTTTAGTTTTTGCAAGAGCTTTTATGTCATTTATGTCTTTAACGCCACCGCTTGCTATTGTGTCAATCTTTGAAGCTTTTGCGATTTCTAAAGTAAAATCAACATTTACTCCACAAAGCATACCATCTTTGCTAACGTCCGTACAGATGATAGCTTCAACTCCTGCGTTGCTATACTCATATGCTAGAGTTGTTGCTTTTATGTTTGATGTCTCAGACCAACCTTCAACTGCAACAAATCCGCCAATAGCATCAATGCCAACAACTACTCTATATTTTTTTGCAACACTTCTTACAAAAGAAGGATTTTTTTGTGCGATTGAGCCTAAAATCACTCTATCAATACCTAAATCTATGTATCTCTTTATAGTATCTTCATCTCTAATGCCACCACCAAGTTCTACGCTTAAACTTGTAACCTCTCTTATTTTTCTTATAACTTCAAGATTTTTTGGCTCTCCTGCAAATGCACCATTTAAATCAACTAAATGAAGCCATTTTGCGCCGGCTTTTTCAAACTCTAGTGCTAATTCCCAAGGTTTTCTAGAATAGATTTTTGCACTATTCATCAAGCCTTTGCTTAGTCTTACTGCAAATCCATCTTTTAAATCTATAGCTGGTAAAATTTCCATAATTTATAATTCCGCAAAATTTTTTAATATCTTTAGTCCATTCTCATGAGACTTTTCAGGATGAGGCTGAAAACCAAATATGTTATCTTTTTCAACCATACTTGCAAACTCATATCCGTAATTTGTACTGCCTGTAACGTATTTTTCATTTGTTACCGCATGATAACTATGCACAAAATATAGATAGATATCGTTTTTTATATCTTTTAAAAGTTTACTGTTTTTTCTTACATGTAAAGTATTCCAACCCATGTGTGGAATTTTTAAATTTTCACTAAATTTTGTTTTGTCAAAGAGTATAACTTCTCCTTCAATAAGCCCTAAGCCATTTGTCTCTTTAAATTCATAACTTTTTTCAAACAAAAGTTGCATTCCAAGACAGATTCCAAGTAAAGGTTTTCCACTTTTTGCAAATTCTAAAGTTGCCTCTTGCATACCGCTTTGTTTTAAAAAATCCATAGCATCACCAAAAGCTCCAACTCCTGGTAAAATGGCTTTTGGATAGTTTTTTAGTTTACTTGGATCTTCAACCAAAACTGCTTTTTCACCAACTACCTCAAGAGCATTTATAACACTTTGTAAATTGCCCATTTTATAGTCAATTAGAGCAATCATCACTATCCTTGTTTGTATTTGCAAAACGTAAATATACCGAAAGACCAATAAGTAAAAGTGTAACACCGCCAACTAAATATACAGCGTAAAGAATATTTTCTGGATTTGTCAAAGCAAACTTAAATACAAGCATCAACGCCTCAATAGCAAGAGCAATAATGATTGAGCCTAAAAATCTAACCATAGTTTTATGTAGTCCAATGCTTGAATTTTTCTTGCTTTGTCCTAAAACTTCCTCTTCAAATATAGTCTTAACCAAGTCAAAAATGGCCAAAGAGAGAGTGAGCAAAATGGTTGATTTGAACATCTCTTCAATGTTGATATTTGTTAAATTTATTCCTGCATGGACAAAACTCTCTACACCGTGATAAAACATCACAGAAGAGATGATAAAAAGTGCAAATGAAAAAAGCGTATAAGTGATTTTTGTAAATTTTTCAAATATTTGAGTTATTGGGCTTGGTTGAGCGATTTTTAAAATATTTTCTAGTGATACATCTATACAAATAACATATTTTAACTCTCCCTTATCATCATAAAGAGGATAACCGGCTGTAACGCATAGATTGTTTGTTAAGCTTGAAGGATATGGGTCAGTTAAAACACATCTTTTCTCTTTAACTGCTCGGTAAAAATATGCTTTTGAACTTCTGTTTACATCTTTGCCGATTACATAATCTTCATTTTTTGATATATTGCTTATGATTTGATTGCCATCCGTATCAAGAATATACAGTGCATCAAAATCATCTACTTCTTGAGAGATTTTATTTAACTGCTTTATGATATCTTCTAGGTTTGGATTTGGCAGCTTACTTGGCATATTTCTTGTAAAAAGATAGCACAAATAAGCTCTTGCTTGATATCTAACCTCTGAGAATTGTTGAATTTCTCTAATCGTCATTTAATTCCTTTTTGAATTTTGCTCATCATTTTAGCAAATAAAAAGGAATTATAATGATTAGTTTTTAATACTTTATAAAGAGTCGAATTTATCAAGATACCAATTCACAGTTTTAAGTATTCCACTTTCAAAATTCTCATCTGCCCTCCAACCAAGTTTGGACTCTATCTTAGTTGCATCAATGGCGTATCTTCTGTCGTGTCCTGCTCTATCTTCCACATAAACTATTTGTTTTTTGTAGCTTCCGCTTTTTTTTGGTTTTAAGGTATCTAAAATCTCACAAACTTTATTTGCTATATAGTTATTGTCTCTCTCGTTTCGCCCACCGATATTGTAAGTTTCACCGTTTACGCCTTTATGAAATGCTATATCTATGCCCTTACAATGGTCAAGCACATAAAGCCAATCACGGATATTTTTTCCATCCCCATAAATCGTGATTTTTTCACCTTTTAGTGCATTTTTGATGATTTTTGGAATTAACTTTTCTTCGTGTTGTTTTGGCCCATAATTGTTTGAGCAATTTGTGATTATAGTGTTTAATCCGTAGGTGTGATGATAACTTCGCACAATCATATCACTCGCAGCTTTACTTGCAGAGTATGGAGAGTTTGGTGCGTATGGGGTTGTTTCACTAAAAAGCCCCTCAATTCCTAGTGTTCCGTAAACCTCATCAGTAGATATATGATGAAATCTTGCATCTTTAAATTCTTCTTTACATGTAAAAGGTTTTTCCATCCAAAATTTATAAGCAACATCAAGAAGTGTAAAAGTACCATTTACATTTGTTTCAACAAAAATACCAGGATTTTTTATAGAGTTATCAACGTGACTTTCTGCTGCAAAATGGATAACTCCATCTATATTGTAAATCTTAAAAAGATTTTCAACAAGTTCTCTGTTGGTTATGTTTCCCTCGATAAATACATGATTTTTATTGTTTTTTACATCTTTTAGATTTTCTAAATCACCCGCATAGGTTAGTGCATCTAAATTTATCAACCCATAATCTTTGTATTTTTCTAAAAAATAGGGTACAAAGTTTGAGCCAATGAAGCCTGCGCATCCTGTAACTAAAATAGTTTTATTGTTCACTCTCTCGCTCCCATTTCTCTTAAACACATATCAAGTCCATCTTTCCAATAAGGCACTGTTAAGTCAAAATCTTTTTTTATTTTACTTTTATCTAAAACACTAAAATGTGGACGTGCGGCTGGTCTTGGAAAATTTACTGACAAAGTTGGTGAAATTTTGCAATTTAATTTTGCCATTTTCATAATCTCTTTTGCAAAATCGTACCAGCTAAGTACTCCTTCGTTTGAGTAGTGATAAATCTGCGTTTTTTCATTTTTTATCTTTGGCAAAATCTCTAAAATAGTAAAAGCTAAATCTTTTGCAAAAGTTGGTGAGCCTATTTGATCAAAAACAACACTTAACTCTTCTTTTTCTTTTCCTAAATTTAACATGGTTTTTACAAAATTTGTTCCATATTTTGAGTAAACCCAAGAAGTTCTCATGATTATAGAGTTTTTTAGATTTTCATCATTTATAGCAATTTCGCCAAGTAGTTTTGTTTTTCCATAAACAGAAGTTGGATTTGTTTTATCTGTTTCGATATATGGCTTATAGTTTTTACCATCAAATACGTAATCTGTTGAAATGTGAATAAGTTTTATATTTAACTCTTTACAAATTTTAGCAATTTTTTTGAGTGCTTGATGGTTTATGTTATCAGCATTTACATCATCACTCTCTGCTTTGTCAACTGCTGTGTAAGCTGCACAATTTATGATTGCATTTATACTGTTTTTTTGGATAAAACTTTTTACATGTAAGAAGTTTGTTATATCAAGCTCATCTTTACATGTAAAGAAAAAATTATATTTATACCCCGCAGAGAGCTCCTTTATCTCGGAGCCAAGTTGTCCATTTGAGCCAGTTACTAAAATATTAAACATAGTAATTTACACTATAATCAAAAAGTTTATCAGCATCTTTAAACCTTGGTTGAATTAAATCTTTGTTTGATAAAATCAAATCTTTTTGTGGCACTTTCCAATCAACACCAAAATCAATAAATAAAATGCCTCTATCACATTCACGTGAGTAAAAATTATCTACCTTATAAGCAAAAATAGCCTCTTTACTTAAAACTACAAAACCGTGAGCAAAACCCCTTGGTATAAAAAACTGATGTTTATTTTTATCATTCAAGATAACACTCTCAAATTGCCCAAACGTTGGAGAACCTACTCTTATATCAACTGCAACGTCAAGAACTTCTCCTTCAATCACACGAACCAATTTACTTTGCGCAAATGGAGGAAGTTGAAAGTGGAGTCCCCTTAAAACACCATAACTTGATTTGCTTTCATTGTCTTGCGTAAATTTTACGCAAAAGCCCAAAAACTCATCTAGCTTATCTTGACGAAAAGTTTCTACAAAATATCCTCTATCATCACTATGAACTTTTGGCTTACAAAGAATTAAATCTTGTATTTTGCTCATTTTTTCAAATTGCATTATTTACTCTCTTTTGCTTTATTTAAGAGATATTTCCCATATTCATTTTTCAAAAGTGGTTGCGCAAGGGCTAATAATTGCTCTTTATCTATAAAACCCATATCATAAGCAATCTCTTCAATACAAGCTACTTTTAATCCTTGTCTTTGCTCAATTGTATAGATATAGTGCGATGCTTGAAGCAAACTCTCATGAGTTCCAGTATCAAGCCACGCATAGCCTCTTCCCATAAGTTTTACATGTAAAGATTTTTTTTCTAAATAATTTTGATTTACAGTTGTAATTTCAAGCTCGCCACGATCACTTGGTTTTATATGTTTTGCTATTTCTACTACACTGTTTGGATAAAAGTATAGTCCAATAACCGAGTAATTGCTTTTTGGCATTTTTGGCTTTTCTTCAATGCTTAAAACTTCGCCATTTTTGTCAAATTCTACAACCCCATAACGCTCTGGATCTTTTACATAATAGCCAAAAATAGTCGCTTTTTTCTCTTTTTTAAGTAACTCTTTAGCTTCATATAAAAGTTCGCTAAAACCGTGACCGTAAAATATATTGTCCCCTAAAACCAAGCAAACATCATCATTTCCTATGAACTCTTCGCCTAAAATAAATGCTTGTGCTAGTCCATCTGGGCTTGGTTGGATTTTATATTCAAACCTCATACCAAGACTTTTACCATCGCCTAAAAGTTTTTGATAAAGTGGCATATTTTCTGGATCAGAAATGATTAAAACCTCTCTAATTCCTGCTAACATCAATACTGAAAGTGGATAATAAACCATCGGTTTGTCGTAAACTGGTATAAGTTGTTTGCTTATCCCTTTTGTGATTGGATAAAGCCTTGTTCCACTTCCGCCTGCTAAAATGATACCTTTCATTGTTGTAAATCCTTATATTTGTATCTATCTATTCTTTCTGAAAATATAAAGAATAACAAAACTACTATTGAGCTTAAAAATACTTTACCATGTAGAATGCTTTGGTCAAATTGACAATCAATCAAAATATAAACGAATAAACACAATAATGGTATTTGTTTATTTTTAATAACTTCTTTTAGTATGACTAGTATTAATGACAGATATGCCAAAAATCCGAGTATCCCCATGCTAACCAATACCTCTAGTGTTGAATTATGAAAACTATAACCATTTTGAGCAACACTTAATTTGTAAGCACCTAAACCCCAACCAAATAAAGGTTTTTGAGTAAAAAAGTTGATACTATTCATCCATATTATATCCCTATTGGATGAATCTATGGAAATCAAATCCACAAAACGCTTCTCCAAAGAGTCTATGCCAAGAAACATAAAAAACAAGACACTAGTAACTATAAAAATATAAAGAAAATGAATTTTCTTTATATTTTTATAGTTGAAACAAAAGTATACAACAAGAGAGACAAACAATGATACCCAAACAGCTCTTGAATAACTAAACAAAACACTAAACATAAAAAGAAAAAGAAAAATGATGATAAATATATTTGAATAAAAAGCATTGTATTTTTTTAAGCTTAAAAAAGATACCAAAACGCCAAATCCTGTCAGCATACCAAAAATATTACGATTAAATGTTGAGCCTGTTAATCCTATCTTGAGATTGCCTTCAATATTTTTAAATATATCATATCCATAAAATGATTGATAAACTCCATCAAATGCCTGTATACCCAAAGACAAAAATATAAAATATAAAATCAGTTTTTTGGAAAAAAAATCTCTATTATAAAAATACAATAGAGCCAAAAAAATCAAAAAATACCTATAAAAATTCAATAATAAAGTACGCCATAATGATGTTTCAGATCCATGATTAATTATATTGGATAAAAACATGCAAAAAAATATTAATCCAAATACCAAAATAATATTTTTGCAACTATAAATTGTTTCTCTAAATTTTAAAAAATGTTTATTAATTGCTATATCAAACAGCAAAAATATAATTATAAGAATTGTTGAAATTTGATACATTGAATCTTTAAATGGTATGGAAACAATCCATATCATTACTAAAAACCTTATAAAATAGTCATAAATTAATATTTTTTTTATTGTCATATATTGACTAAATGATGTATTATTTTTCATATAACTTTGCCTCTTTTAATAATGAGTAAAAAGCGTTGCACATAGATACTATAAAACCATCTCTGACA
>JBKECC010000031.1:0-13131 GCA_047974135.1 Campylobacteraceae bacterium
CATTTCTCAGTTGCTATTTAAAACACCACAAAAAGCCGAAAATTTACGTATAACACAAGTGGATGGTTATTCTATGACACCAACACTTTTTCCTGATTCTTGGGTTATTTTTGATATATCAAAGAGTGCCTACAGTGGCGATGGCATTTATGTTTTAAACTTTAGAAATATCTTGATGGTAAAAATTTTACAAGTAACAAATAAAGGCACACTCTTTATAAAATCAGCAAATAAAGACTACGATAGCTACGAAATTGACATGCAAGACCAAAGTGTGTTTAAAATCTTTGGCAAGGTTATCAAAACAATACTTTAGTTTTTGGGATAAAATTTTAAGATTTTTAAAAACCATTTAAAAGCGTATTTTATGGGATTTAAAACTATTTTAAAAACTTATTTTGGGATACAATGTTTAAAATTTAAAAGCATTTTGGGATAAAACTGCTCATAATGGGAAGAAGCAGGAAAAATATTTTGTACTTAAAATGTAACTACAACTTCTTTAAAATCTCTATAATATCGCACTTTAAAAGAAACGACTTTTTTATTTTTAACTTACATTTTATTCACTCCCCCACAATTTACCCAGCCAGTAAAAAGATTTATTTTATTGCTTGGTTTATCTTGCTTTGCAAAGTAACGAACTAAGGCTTCAAGTGCCACATCATAACCAGAAACCATACTGCCTTTAAAACTTGGAGCATGCATAGGAATTAGATGCACCTCTCTTCCTGCGTATTTCTCTTTTAAGATGCCATTCTCAAGTTTTGCTACAACACCTTCCATGTCATCACCGATAATTTCAGTAGAACATGTGGTGATAAGTGGAATAACTCTAATGTGTGGATATCTCATCAAAAGAACATCTACCGCTGTTTCAACACGTCCTGTTGCACCAAATACAGCACTATCTTCGTGCAAAGAAGAAGAGGCGATGTCGAAGTTGTCTTTAAAATGTTGTGCAAATAGCATCCTGACAAACATAACGCAACCTTGCCCACCGTGTACTATTGCTATACAATCTTTAATCCCGATGCTTACATATTGCGCACCACAAGGTTGACATGTAAATATAGGATTGATAATGCCGGCACGCTCTTTAGGTTTTAATTCACATGACATAGCTTTCTCCTTTTATGTTAGTAGCGAGGTGAAGTCAACTCTTTGTTGAGTGACCCCGTAATCGTTACATAATCGATTCGCTCTTTTAGCTCTTGCATAAGCACCTTAATCTCATCTACACTCATGAGGGACAACCACTCAAAACGCTTTTTAAAGTTATGTGCCAAAGAGAAAGCATCGACCCAGTAGCATTTATCTTCTGGGGTTTCTTTTTCAACATCTTCGCCACATAAAATTTGCATAGTTTGCGTTAAAATACCTTTGTTTTGTCTCTCTCTATCCCATGCGCGAGAGTGAAATTGCCAAAGGCAATTTTTCATAATATAATCTTCAAGTTGCAAGACTTCATCACTTGCATTTTTCACATCAAATGGCATCTTTTTCTCCTTAAACTGCCTTAGCTTCAGAGCTTTTAGATAAGAATTCAGGATAAACTTTACTTCTTAGTTTTGTAACGCAGTCAAACTCTCCAGTATAAGGTCTCTCACCAAGAGCATTTGCTTCTTCTTGGGTTAGTTTCACATCTGAAAGCATTTTTCTAGTTGCAAACCCTCTGTTCGTTTCGATCTCGTCTTTACTGATATCAATGGCGGAAAGTCTATGAATAGGTGAATAAACCGCATTGTAGATATCTCTTGCAAAACGTACCCAACCCTCAAAACCTTTATAGGGACCATTGTGATATGCATGAGCGTTAAGGTATTGAATACGGCGTTTTTTAGCAACTTCTCCTGGTCTTACACCTGTGAAGATGATATCTGGTTTTAACCTTTCCATCGCTTCGATACCCTCTAACTCATTTGGATCATCTATAGCAAGTGTTCCAGCACAAGCTCTAGCAACTCCTTTTTCCATATCTCCTTGGTGTCCAAATTTTGTATATAAAGAGACAACATCCAATCCCATTTCATCATGGATAACATTTGCCCAGTGCCATAACTTTGAACCGCCCGGCCAAATGCACACTCTTATACCTTGTAATCGTTTTCTGTACCAATCAAGTTCTGGTTTCCAGCGAGCTATCTCTTCATCGATTATGGCTTGAGCTCTATCTTCGATACCAAAAAATCTTCCAACTTTTAGTAGGGATTCTGAAAGTGTTTCAAAACCAAAACCATCAATATCAAGACGTGGAATTCCGTATTTGACACGAAGTTCGTTACAGATGTATTCAGCTGATCTTGCACACTCCAAAACATTAAGATGAGCTCTGTGCATACTTCTTAACTCATCATAAGAGCCATTTCCAGTAAATGTAGAGAGTACTTGAATGCCCATACGTTTAAAGTAATCGCACATCACTTCACAATCGCCTTGAATGTTGTAATCTCCAACGTAGTTTATGACAAAATCGCTTGTGATTTTTGGCTCTACTTTTCCAACTTTTTCGTTAATCCACGCAATGTTTATCTTATGGTGACCGCCTGATTGGCTTGGACCTGCAAATCCAGGAGCATTACAAACAAATATATCAGTATCAGGAAGCTCTTTCATCACTTCTCTAGCTATGGCTTCCATATCATCACCAATCAAAGCAGAAGCACAGGTTTGATAAATAGTCATCCGTTTGATATTTGGATGAGCGTTAAATGCTTCGATGATATTTTTCTTGAGCAAATCGCCTCCGCCAAAAACTATATGAGTCTCTTTCATATCTGTAGCGTAAGTGTATTTTAGTTGAAAATTGTCATTGTCACTGATATAACGTTTTGTATGCCACGTATCATAAGTACACCCAACGGGTCCATGACTCATATGAATAGCATCTTTCATCGGTGTGCCGATAACGTGTTTTGCACCACAATAGGCACAACCTCTCTCCGAGATTGTTCCAGGAATAGTACCAAGATGGCCTTCAGGAAGACAAGATGTTAAATCTTCGCCTTCACCTTTCACAACTGCATGAGCTTTTCTCTCTGGAATACATTTACTGCATTCAAATTCATGGTGTGGCATAGTATCTCCTTTTTTGGTTTATTTATTATCTATATTGCAAAACATATTCCAATATATTTTTGATAGCAAAAAGCCCTATATTTGGGGAAAGTAGAGGAGAGAAGTAAAAATTAGAAAAATGTGAGTTGTACAAAAATGTAAAAAAAATTGTACATAAATGTGTGATAGTTTAAGAGTGGTAAATGGTAGTTAGCAAAAAATAAAAATAAAACTTTATCGTAAAAATAGAGTAGCTTTTACGTTTTTATTTGTATAAAACAAAAATAGAGGAAGATAGCTTATCGATGTGACTATGGCATAAATCAAAAGGTTAAATCCAAATTGGTGAAATTCTAAATTTTTGGTTGAAAGACTATCTATGCCGCCAAAGAGTCCTAAAACAAAAATTAGTGGAATGATAACTACAAAAATCTTTCTTGCCATCTCAACTCTATAGGCCATAAAAAATGCTAAAAATAGAGCAGTCACGTTTAAGATAATGTCAAAAATAACGATGAATACGCTAAGTTCGCTTGGCAGGGTTTGATAAACTACTTTAGCATTTTCAACTACAACTTTAAAGTTTACAACCAAAGTGATTATTTTCCAAACAGATGCAGCAGTTACCAAAGTAGCAAACAAAAGTAAAAAGTTGTGAGCATAATATATCTTTTTATTTTCAACTTTTTTAAGCTTGTTATTTGCAAGATACAGCAATGAAAACATAAACACTAAAAAAAATGGAATGATAAAAAATGGAACGTTTTGCATAAATACTCTTATATTTTTGTTTTGTATATTATAAACAAATAGCCTTTACATGTAAATACAAAAAATATTTAAAAATATTCCAAACCCGCATATTATCGCACTTCAAAGACAAATTATAAAATATTTGATATACTTGTGTATGATTTAAAATATCATAAAAAAAGGAAAATAATGTTAGAGCCATTATATACTACAAAGATTATTAAGATTAAAGCAGGCAAGAAATTCGAAGCTGACGATACTTTAGTTCGAGAAATAAAACTAGAGTTAATCGTAAATGGCAAAAAAGTTGGAGCCCTGATGTCAACCCCTGTTGATACAGATGCACTAGCTGTTGGATATTTGATGAGTGAAAACATCATAGAAGACGTAAAAGATATAAAAAAACTTGAATTTATAAATGATGGCATGGGAATCTCCATAGAAGCAAAGGTACGAGAAGACAATATAAATAGACTAAATGCAGAAGGCGTTGTTATAAGTGGATGTGGACGAAGTACCACAGGAAATATCGACCCTGAAGCTATCGAAGCAAAGGTTATACAAAGCAAATTTAGTATCAAAGCTTCAAAACTTCTAAAACACATGAGCCAGTTTTACACCGAGTGTCCACTTTATGAACAAACAGGTTGCGTTCACACAGCAAAACTTTTTACAAGAGAAGATAAATTTTTCATCGGTGAAGATATAGCCCAACACAACACGATAGACAAAGCCATAGGCAAAGCAAAACTTGCTGGTGAAGATGTATCAAACTCATTTTTGATGGTTAGTGGAAGACTATCTTCTGAGATGGTTGCAAAAGCTGTTATGCATCAAATACCAATTCTTGTTTCACGCACAGCATGTACTTGTCTTGGGCTCATGATAGCAAGAAAGTTTAACTTAACGCTTGGTGGATTTGCAAGAGAGGATAGGATGAATGTGTATTCTGCTGAGAGCAGAATAGATGTCTAATAAAATTGTGGAGTTGATGAGAGAAAATGTTGATGAAAATGGAAAACTCTCATGTAAAGACGCATTTAAAATCTCCGCAAAAACAAAAACTTCAATCATTGAGATTGGAAAGATTGCGCACAAAAATGAGATAAGAATCACAGACTGTGATCTTGGGCAATTTGGAAAGTTAGATAAGAGTGAGTCAAGCGAAGAAGCAAAAAAAAGGCTTGAAGCAAAAAAAGACGAAAAAGGCAGAGTTACATGTAAAGATGCAAGAGCTTGTGCTGCTGGAATCGGACTAAGTAAAATAAGAGGAACTCTAAAGATGGAGAAAATCGAAGTTGTAAAATGTGAACTTGGTTGTTTTGATGAGAAAAAACGTCCAAGAATGCGTGTTAAAACAAAAACATGGATTGAGAACTATGAAGGGCAGTTGCTTTTTGGCAAAGGAAAAACAGAGATTTTGGAAGCTATTTCAAGAGAAAAATCTATAGCCGCAGCAGCAGAAGAGGTTGGCATGAACTACAAAAAAGCGTGGTCACATGTACAGATTCTACAAAAATATCTTGATGATGTTTTGGTTTATACACAAAAAGGTGGAGGAGAACAGGGCGGTTCCTTTTTAACTGACGCTGCTTATGAATATATAGCAAAGTATAAACAACTTCAAGATGATATAGAAAATTATGCAAATGAGCGGTTTCGCGAACTCTTTTTGAAACCAAGAGGCAAAAAAGAGAAAGATAAAGAAGAAGAAAAATAGTTTAAAAGCGTTATTTTTTTCATTATTATATAAAACTATTTTTTTTAACAATTTACCAAGATAACGTAACTTATGAAATATATCGTTATTTTAATCGTTATGATTTATTCTAATAATTTAGATATAATGATTTAGAAAATTTATGAAAGGAGAAGCTTAAAATGTTTCTAAAATTAAATGAGAGAGTTTACTTAAACTCAGACAGAATCACTCGTATCAAAATTGATGAAGTGCAAGATGGTATAAGAGTTCGTTTTTACGAAGAGAATACTCAAGTTGCAAAATCACAAAGATTTAATACAATAGATGATGCCAACAAATGGCTAAAAGAGTTACTTAAAAAGTAATTTAATTTATTTGGTGTTTTTACACCAAATAAATATTTCAAAAAAACTCAACAATCCGCAAAAAAATCTTATAAAAAACAGAAAAACAGATAGTAATTTTTAAAATTTAATAAAATATATAATTAATTTTATAATTTAAGTAAGTTTATTAAATATGCTATAAAAACATATTTTTTTATCTAATTTTAATGTGCTAAAATAGCATATTTAGGGTTTTTGCAATATTTCACTAATTATATTAGCCGTTTAAGAAACTTTATATTATTTTAAATAATATTGTTAGATAATTCAGTTAATCACAATATAAAGGAGATGCAATGTTGTGTTACACTGAAAAAGTTTTACGTGTCAATTTGACTCAAAAAACGATTAACATAGAACCACTTAACATGGAGTTAGTCAAAATGTATATTGGTGGTCGCGGTTTAGGAACTAGGTTGTTGATGGATGAAATCGACTTAAGGGTAGATCCATTATCAGAAGGCAATAAACTGTTACTTATCTCTGGCCCATTAACAGGCACAAGAATCTCAACAGGTACTCGTTATATGGCTGTTACAAAATCACCCCTAAACAACATGATAGCAAGTTCTAACAGCGGTGGTATTTGGGGCTCAATGCTAAAATATGTCGGTTATGACATTATCATCGTTGAAGGCAAAGCATCATCACCTGTTTATATAAAGATAGACGAAGGGGATATTACCATAGAAGATGCTACTCATCTATGGGGAAAAACTTCCGAAGAAACAGTAGAAGTTCTAAAAGGTGAGGATAAAAATGTTTCAGTGTTAAACATAAGCCCAGCAGGAGAAAATCTCTCTTTAATGGCAGCGATTATGAACGACACAGATAGAGCAGCAGGAAGAAGTGGAGTTGGTGCTGTTATGGGTTCAAAAAATCTTAAAGCTATCATGATTCGTACAAAAAATAGAAAAATTCCTACTTTTGATGAAGAACTTTTTAGAAAAACTGCAAGTGACTGTGCTAAAACAATCAAAGAAAATGGAGTTTCAGGTCAAGGCTTACCAACTTATGGAACGGCAGTTTTGGTTAATATCATTAACAGTGTTGGTTCTTTTCCAACAAAAAACTGGCAAGAATCAGAGTACGCATTGGCAGAAGATGTAAGTGGAGAAAAGATGAAAGAAACGGTTCTTGTTAAAAACTCTTACTGTCATCACTGTACCATAGGCTGTGGACGTGTAGTTAAGATGGGTGAAAAAGTTGTTGCAGGACCAGAGTATGAAACACTTTGGGGCTTCAGCGGAGATGCAAACATAAATGATTTAAATGCCATAGTAGAGGCAAATTTCTGGTGTAATGAGATGGGGCTTGATACTATATCAACAGCTTCAACTATCGCAGCTGCGATGGAACTTTACCAAAGAGGCTATATAAAAGATAAAGATTGTGATGGTGTACCACTAAAATTTGGAAGTGCTAAAGCTATTGTTGAATGGACAAAACGAATAGGTACTGGACATAATGAACTAGCAAAACTTCTAGCACTTGGCTCATATCGTTTATGTGAACATTATGGTGTGCCTGAATTTTCTATGTCGGCTAAAAAGCTTGAAATTCCTGCTTATGATGCAAGGGGTATTCAAGGCATAGGATTAAACTACGCGACAAGTAACCGTGGCGGATGTCACGTTCGTGGTTATACCATTGCAGCAGAAGTTTTAGGCTCAGTTGATAGAACAACAACAGAAGGCAAGGCTGAACTTGTAAAAGTATTTCAAGATTTAACAGCAGTGATTGACTCTTTGGGCTTATGTCTATTTACATCTTTTGCTCTTGGTGCAGCAGAGTATGCAGCGCTTTATTCAGCTGCAACTGGCAATCAAGTAGATGCTAATGAAATAATGCTCATGGGTGAGCGAATTTACAATATAGAGCGTTCATTTAACCAAAAAGCTGGTATGAAATCAGAAGATGATGATTTGCCAAAAAGAATTTTAAAAGATGCTGTCAAAAATGAAGCATCAAAAGATATGGTAAATCAACTTGATGTTATGTTGCCACAGTATTATGAGGTGCGTGGCTGGGTAAATGGTTTTCCAACTGCTGAAACTTTAAAAAGAGTTGGTGCAGTTTAACTATGATTTTGGTTAAACTATTTGCTACTTTACGCGAAAATCGTGGCAAGGAAGTTTTGATACCATTTGCTGAAGGCATGGATGTAGCGTTTGTGGTATCACATCTTTTGATTGACCCAAAAGATGTTGCGATTATCCTAGTAAATGGTAGGCATCAAAAAATGGAAACAAAACTAGCTGACGGACAAAAACTATTTTTGTTTCCTCCAGTTGGAGGCGGTTAATGCAGAAACGTTTTTTGCGCAATAAAGCATTAATCTCTGACATGGAACAACAACTATTGTCACAAAAAAAAGTATTGGTTGTAGGACTTGGCGGACTTGGCTCTCATGCGATTGAGGGTTTAGTTCGCTTAGGCATACAGCATTTTGGTATTTGCGATAATGATACAACAGAGGAGACTAATCTCAACCGTCAGTTATTAGTAACCGAAGAGACACTTGGACAAAACAAACAAAATCTTGCAAAAAAACGCATAGAAGAGATAAATAAGCATGCAAATATAACTGTTTATGAAGAAAATTTCCCCTCTTCAAAATTACTATCAGAATTTGCCAAATATGATATCGTGATGGATTGTTTAGACAATATCCAAACAAGACAAATTTTAGAAGATGAGTGTATAAAAGAAAATATACCTTTGATTTATGGGGCGATTGGCGGATATTATAGTTATTTTGGTGTAAGTACTAAAGAAAATAGACTAATTAAATATCAAATATCTAACTTGCTTGGTGTTGAAAAAAAGCTTGGAAATCCTTACTTTACCGTATCAATCACGGCAGGATTTCAAGTATTGCTCGCTATTAATGTGATGCTCAAAAAAGAGTACTTAAAAAAAGGTTTTTATGCTTTGGATTTAAAAGATTTTACTATTGATGAAATCGTGATTGATTAAGCAATAAACAACAAAGCAAAATTTTCAAAAGCAATTAAAAAAGCCATTTATCTAAGGGTAAAAATATACCCTTAGATTTGTTTTATTAAAATTTTATTTTATTAAGCACTTCAGTTAAAGTTTCATATTTGCGTCCTTTTCGTCCAATAACTGGTGTTGCCGCAAGAAGTGATTTTACAACAGATTCTTGTACAACATCAACTGTTGCTCTGAAGAAAATGTCCATTTCATCGTTTATAATGGTTTCAAATGTTTCAGTAGCGGTATCGTTGTAATGTTTTGTAACATTTGCAGTAGAAAATGCAATAGCTAAGTCACCACTACCATTTCCAACATAAGATCCAGCTCTTCCAAGACCAATTACTGCTCTTTTGCATATTCTTTTTAATTGTCTTGAGCAAAGAGGTGCATCTGTTGCCAGTATAATTATAACTGAGCCTTTGTCTTTATTGACTTCAACTTTTTTAAGTTCTTGAGAGATATTTTTTCCATCAATTACAAGTTCTGAAAAGCTTCCATGATTTGTTAAAAGCAAGGCACCAATTGTATATTTTTTATTGTTTAATTCAATTACTCTCGAAGATGAACCAATGCCGCCTTTTAGACCGTGACATCTCATACCACGTCCTGCACCAACGCTTCCTTCCTCAAATATAACTGATGTGTTATTAAGTGCATCCATAACATCTTTTTGGGTGACTGACATTGCTCTAATATTATTTAATCCGCCATCATTACACTCACAAACTATCGGATTAACAGTTCCTGTTGTTGCTCCAATATCATCATTTGTTGATAGCATATATCTAACCAATGTATCATGAGCAATACCAACATTTAATGTATTTGTTAAAACTATCGGAGTTTCAATATTTCCAAGTTCTTCTAACTGCATTAAGCCTAATGTTTTCCCAAATCCATTTATAACGTGACAAGCTGCCACCAATTTATTTTTAAAAGTGTTATTTTTATGCGGGAAAATAGCTGTAACACCTGTTTGAATTTCGCCATCATTGAGTGTTTTATGACCTACCTCAATTCCTGCTACATCTGTAATTAGGTTATGTTTTCCATTCTCTAAAGTTCCAATTTTAAATGTGTATTTTTTTCCAGTATCTTGTTTGTTTTGCGCAAAAGCATTCACTGGCAATACCGAACTAAGAGCAATTCCGCTTCCTATTGCAGCACCAAGTTTTAAAAATCTTCTTCTCGTCGCCATACTGACTCCTTAAAAAATTTATATAGATTAAACTATATTTTGAATTGATGAAATGATAGACCAAGTAGGCTAAAAATAAATTAAAAAAAAATAAAAATAATAATTAAGTTTAATATTTTATTTTTAATTTAATTTTTTTGTTGATAATTTTAATCAATTGTAATTTTTGGAAATGAATTTTTATGATGCGTATAAACAATAAAAACTCTTTACATGAGAGCCGTTAAAAGAAAGACAATTTCTTGTCTTCCTTAGGCTTGGAACCAAGCGCCTTGTGCCTTTTTGGCACGGCGTGCGAAGAGCTTTTACATGTAAAGAAAAAACTACAAAGTTTTCATGAGTTTTTACTAGTAAAACTAAATTTTTATCTTTTTTAAAATCTCACTTAGTGTGTCAAGCCTTCTTTCTTGAAACCCTACAATAGGCTTTGCGTGAAGCATCGCACTTAAAATGGATTCTTGTACTGCTTCTATGATTGCAATAAAAAGTTGATCCATTTTTCCATCAACAACGCTTTTGATTTGCTCAAAATCATTTTCTGGATAATGTTTTATGATATTTGCAGTTGAGAAAGCTATAGCTATATCTCCACTTCCATTTCCAACAAATGAGCCAACCCTGCCAAGACCAATGACTGCTCTTTTGCACAATCTTTTTAACTGACGAGAGCTTAGCGGAATGTCTGTTGCAAGTACAATGATAACAGAGCCTTTGTCTTCGCCATGAATCTGTTTTTCTACCTCTTTTGAGATATTTTTTCCATTTATTTCCAAATTTGGAAATCTTCCATGATTTGCAAGAAGAAGAGCACCAATCGTATATTTTTCCGAATTTAACTCAACAACTCTCGAAGCAGAACCGATACCACCTTTGAGTCCATGACACCTCATAGCGCGTCCTGCTCCAACGCTTCCCTCTTCAAAAATACTTGAAGTATTATTTAGAGCCTCTTTTACATCATTTTCAGTGACCGCCATCGCTCTTATATTGTTTAAAAAACCGTCGTTGCATTCGCCAATTATCGGATTAACAGTTCCTGTTGTTGTTCCAATATCCTCGTTTTCTTTGAGCATATATCTTGTTAAAGCCGTACTTGCAACACCAACACTCAATGTATTTGTTAAAACTATCGGAGTTTCTATATTTCCAAGCTCTTCAATTTGAACTAAACCTACACTTTTTCCAAATCCATTTATCACATGACAAGACGCCATAACTTTATTTTTAAATAGATTGTTTTTGTGTGGAAAAATGGCTGTAACACCAGTTTGAATTTCACCATCATCAATGGTTTTGTGTCCTACTTCAACGCCTGCAACATCTGTTATTAGATTGTTTTTTCCAGAGGATAAATCGCCTATTTTAATATTTAATTTTTTGTCTATGCCCATTTTGTGCTCCTTGTGATAATTATATATTTTGTGTGTAAGTTTATAACAAAATTTTAAAAGAGAGTAACCCTTTCGCAACAAAAATAACTTACGATTTTGAAAATTTATTTCTGGAGAGCCTCATGAAAGTGTTCAAAATCGCACTGATTTTCGTTGCCCTAATTACTGGTTTATTTGCCGAGTTTAAACTCGATAGCAGATATGAAGATAAAAATGGTGATATGGTCGCAGATACACCAACAGATAAATCCAAGCTGGTTGATCCAAAAGTTTTAATCTTTTCATATACACCAGTTGAAGACCCTTCTGTTTATGTAGAAGTTTGGGCTGAATTTTTGGTGCATTTGGAAAAAGTAACAGGTAAAAAAGTACAATTTTTCCCAGTTCAATCAAACGCGGCTCAATATGAAGCGATGCGTTCAGGAAGACTGCATATCGCAGGCATTAACACTGGCGGAAATCCTTTAGCTGTTGCTTGTTCAGGATTTGTTCCATTTGCTATGATGGCTGATGATAACAACAACTACGGCTACGAGATGGAAATCATCACATATCCAGGTTCTGGCATAACAAAGATAGAAGATTTAAAAGGTAAAAAGATAGCCTTTACATCACAAACATCAAACTCAGGATATAAAGCACCTTCTTCTATTTTAAAATCAAAGTTTAACCTTGAAGCTGGCAAAGATTTTGAAGCGGTATTTTCTGGAAAACATGACAATTCAATCATCGGTGTTGCAAACAAAGATTATCCAGCTGCTGCTATCGCAAACTCAGTATTAAACAGAATGCTTGATAGAGATGTTGTAAAAAAAGAGCAATTAGTTACTATATATAAATCACAAAGTTTTCCAACAACTGGTTATGGTTACGCTTATAACTTAAAGCCAGAACTTCAAGAGAAGATAAAAGAGGCGTTTTTTACTTTTGACTGGAAAGGCACAAAACTAGAAAAAGAGTTTGCAAGTGCACAGCAAACAAAGTTCATACCTATAACTTTCAAAGAACATTGGAAAATCATACGTGATATAGATGAAGCAATGAATGTTCAATATACATGTAAATAGGCAAAAAAATGCTAAAAATAGAGAACTTGCATAAAAAGTATAAAAGCTCATCTATAGTTTTAAGCAATATTAACCTTGAAATCCCACAGGGCCAGATAGTTGGCCTTGTTGGTCCAAGTGGTGCTGGTAAATCCACTTTGATTCGTTGTATAAATAGACTTGTTGAACCAACAAGTGGCAATATTTTTTTGGGAGATACTAATCTTACAACTTTGTCAAACTCAAAAATGAGAGAACAAAGAAGAAAGATAGGTATGATTTTTCAAGATTTTGCTTTAGTTGATAGATTAAGTGTCATGGAAAATGTGCTCTCTGGAAGACTTGGATATCTGCCTTTTATAAAAACTTTTTTTAGAAAATTTCCTAAATGTGATATAGATAAAGCTTATGAGTACTTAGAGCTTGTGGGGCTTAGTGAACACGTAAACAAAAGAGCAGATGAGTTAAGTGGAGGACAAAGACAAAGAGTAGGCATTGCAAGAGCTTTAACGCAAGAACCAGAACTTCTTTTGATTGATGAACCAACCGCAAGTCTTGATCCAAAAACTTCAAGACAAATCATGAGGTTGATTGAGTC
>JBKECC010000052.1:0-11842 GCA_047974135.1 Campylobacteraceae bacterium
TATGCAAATGGGGTTGTTGGGCCATCTTTGCTCGATAAAAACTCTGATGATATTTTTGGGATGATTAAAGCTTATAAAACTGATGAGAAACCAAACGTTTTGATGAGATATCTAATTAGTCAAATGGATGATAAGGAAATTCGCTCCTTAGCAGACGAGATTGCAGAATTTAACAAAGAAGTAAGAGAGAAAAAATGAAAATTAGTAAGATAATAGGCATAGCACTATCTGCTTTTATAGTTTTTTTAATGGGTTATATATTTTTCACGCAAGAGGGTGGATACATAACCGCAAAAGAGGTAGAAGATAACCTGAAAACAGAAACAAAACAGCAAATTATTTATGATGAAAAAAGTGCCGAAGAGCAACAACTTGAAGATTTAAAAAAGAGTGTTGGAGATTTGTCATATGAAAAAACAAGTAGACTTTATGCTTCAAAGTGTTCTGCTTGTCATGGAAAAAATGGCGAAGGTAGAGTTAATCAAAAAGGCGAGATAGTCTCTCCTGAAATTAAAGGAAAAGATGAGAAATACATCTTATCAAGGCTTCATGATTATAAAAATGATAAATTGCCAAATCCTCTCATGATAGGACTTTTGAGAAATATTGATGATAGTGATTTAGGTGTATTAGCACATGAGATTTCAAATTTTAAGTAGAGAAAATGGATAAGTATAAAACGAGATCAACTATTGAAAAAACACCATTTTTGAGTACATTTATATCTACAAACAAAAATGGCAAAAAAAGATTAAATATCCGTTTTTTTAGATGGATAAGTATCATATCTATAAATTTATTGTTTGTTTTATCGTATAGAGTTGATTTTCAAGTTTTAGAAGGAAGCTTAAGCGGATCAAGATTTTTTGGGTTTCATTTGATTGACCCATTTATCTCTCTACAGATGCTACTTGCTCATCACTCTTTATATGTAAACCTTGTTATTGGAACTTTGACGATTTTAGTATTTTACTTTTTTGTTGGAGGAAGAGCTTTTTGCTCATGGGTTTGCCCATACAATATTTTAGGTGAAATATCAGAGAAAATTCATCGATATTTAATTGGCAAAAAACTCATAAAGTCTCATGAGTTTAACAATAAAATTCGTTATATTTTTTGGGCAATATTTCTATTTTTTGCATTTTTTGCAGGCTATCTTGTATTTGAGATAATCAATCCTGTTGGTATATTAAGTAGATTTATCGTTTATGGCTGGAGTTTGGCAATTGTCTTTGTTTTAACACTTTTTTTATTTGAGACATTTGTATCACAGCGAGCGTGGTGTAGGTATGTTTGTCCACTTGGAGTAACTTATAGTTTTCTTGGATGGGCAAGTGTAACAAAGATAAAATGGACAGATAAGTGTGACCACTGCAACGTTTGTACGAATGTTTGCATGGTTCCTCATGTATTAAAAGTTACAAAAGATAAAGATAATACAAAAAGTGAAGTATCTATCATGAGTGGAGATTGTACGCTTTGTGGAAGATGCGTAGAGGTGTGTCATACTGACGCACTGAGTTATGAGACAAAATTAAAGAAGTTGATATGATAAAGATAAAAAATTTAAGTAAAAAATTTGGCTCTCAACTCGTCCTTGATGATATAAATTTACAGATGAGTAAAAATGATAGCATTATCATCATGGGACAAAATGGTGCTGGCAAAACAACACTTATCAGAACTATTTTGGGTGAATATATACCAACAGTAGGAAGTGTTGAGATTGAAGGAGTAAATCCTATAAAAAATAGAGAAATGGCCCTTTTAAACTTGGGTTTTGTGCCACAACTTCCTCCTCCTATAAAGCTTAGTGTAGAGGAGCTTATAAGATACACTGTCTCTTCAGGTAAAGCGGATAAAGAGAAAATAATCCTTACTTGTAAAGAGATGGATTTAGATATAAATGCCCATTTAAATAAGATTTTTTTTAAACTCTCTGGCGGAATGAAACAAAAACTTTTAATCTCTATAGCTATCGCAAGAGAGCCAAAAATCTTTATTTTTGATGAACCAACTGCAAATTTAGACCCAAAAGGAAGGGAGAGTTTTTATAATATTATAAAGAGTTTTAAGGAAGATAGGCTACTTGTATTTATAAGTCATAGAGTTGAAGAGTTGGCAGGTTTAGTAAATAGAAAAATAGAGATGGATTTAGCAAAGGTGGTAAAAGATGAAAAAATTTAACAAAAATAGAAGAAGTTTTTTGGTTTATGCTTCTTTGACAACAATAGTTTTTGCTACAGGTTGTGAGAAAAAGATTGACTTAAGTCCAAAAAAAATTACATACGATAGAGATGTTTGTGAAAGATGTAAAATGGTCATAAGTGCAAAAAATTACGTAGCTCAAGTCATCAACCCAAACGATGGAAAACATTATAATTTTGATGATATTGGATGTGCGATTCTTTGGTTTAAGGAGAAAAATTTAAGTTTGGAACATGAGGCAGTTATCTATGTAGCAGATGCAAATACCTCAAAACTCATAGATGCAAAAAAAGCATTTTTCATTGATGGCGCAAATACTCCTATGAATTACGGATTTGCAGCACATGAGAATAAACAAGAAGATAGGCATAATTTTGATTATGAGTATGTGAAAAAAACTATTTTGGAAAAAAGACATGAAAAAAAATCTCCGTCTCATCATCAGCATTGATATAAAAGAGTCACTTAGATCAAAATGGTTTTTGCTATATAGCTTAGTTTTTGGTGGAGTTATAGCACTATTTTTTATAACAGGAGTGACCGAGTCAAAAGTACAAGGATTTAGTGGGCTTAGCAGGCTTTTGTTGATTTTTATCGAAGTTTGTATAGTTATTTTGCCTATATTTATCCTTATAAGCACAGTTAGGACGATAGTAAGCGATAGAGACAACAATGTTCTTGAGTATCTCCTCTCTTTTCCAATTTCTCTTAGAGATTACTATTTTGGTAGATTTATAGGTAGATTTATAAGTGTAACTATACCGATTATCGGTGCCTTGGTTTTAGCTCTAATTTGGGGTGCACTAAAAGGAGCCGACATTCCTTGGATTATATTTTTATACTATATAGCTTTGATTATTGCTTTGTGTATCAACTTTTTGGGATTTAGTTTTTTTATCTCATCTTTGGTCAAAAATCAAGAAGTTGCACTTGGAGTTTCGTTTTTTTTATGGCTTACGCTTTTAGCATTTATAGATATTTTACTTATTGGTATGTTAAGTAGAGGTGCGGGAAGCCCTGAATTTGTATTTTCAGTTGCACTTTTAAATCCTTTGCAAGTTTTTAGAATAGGAGCAATGTCACTGTTTGATCCTGAACTTGCCGTGATTGGTCCTGCGGCTTATTTTGTACTTGATAGTTTTGGTAAAACACTATTTTCACTTTATGCTGTTTTTTATCCTATTTTAATTGGTGTGTTGTTTTCGTTTTTTGGATTTATTTTATTTAAAAAGAAGGATTTAGTATGAGAAAAATCGTACTATTTTTATTTTTTATCAGCTTTGTTTTTAGTGCCGAGTCTATTCTTGGTCAAAAATACAGCGAGAGGATAACACTTAAAAATGAAGTCTTGTATGTAGATAGCAACACCAAAAAGTCTTTTGGAAATACTCTATTAAATAGTTCAATAAATACAAATAATATCTATGAAAATTTCAAGGTAAAAGAGGATTATCTCTGTCCCATAAAAGGTGTTAAGATAAATAAACACAGAGATTGGCTTGGGTTTATTGAGTATGAAGATGGCTCTATTTTAGCTATTAGTTCGCCAAAATATACTTTTGCCCTATATAACAAAGAAATACAAAAAAAGGATAATCATATAAAAAACATCTATGTTACAGACTATAAAACAAAAAATATCATCAATGCAAAAGATGCTTATTATGTTTTTGGTAGCAAGGTAGTAAGTGTTGGTGGAGATGATGTTATGCCTTTTGCTGATGAGAAAAGTGCAAATGAGTTTTTAAACAATAATAGCGGTAAAAAGATATATAGATTTGATAGAATGGATAAAAACTTTATAGATTATCTTGAGATGAGATAGGTCTTTACCAAATAAATCCATTGCTTAGTATGATACTTTATTACTCGATAACACCGTTTGCAATTGAGTAATAAAGTATCATACTATAATATTCTTATTACTTTTCCTTGATAGAGGTGAAATATAGCAATAATTAAAAAATGGTCAAGATAACCTAAGGGGTTCTTTTCTAAAGATTTGTAGTAACATTTTATACAAATCTTCACCCTTATTATTGAATCTAAATTCACACTCTTTAAGATGCAAATTAAACTCTCTTTTGTTCATACCATGAAATTTATATAATCTCATTTTTACTATGATGAACACGAAAGTGCTTATCATATTCAACATCTACAAGTCCATTATATTCCTCTCCATCCATCAGAGTGAATTACACTTTCTATATCTACCTTACCTCTTATAATAGCCTGAAGTGTAGCTCTTGAAGTATCTGGTACTATTTCAGTATAAACCTTACCTTCTCTTTTAATAAGCCAAAAACAATAGTTTTACCATATGAACCTCTGCCTCTTTTACCTTTTACTCTTTTAGCTCCGAAATAACTCTCATCTACTTCTATCTCACCTTTAAATGGAGAGGTATTATTACAAATATCAACAATTCTTGTCCTAAATAGTTTTAAATATTTGTTAATTGTATTTCTATTTAAATTAGTTAAAGATGATATATCTGTAGCTGATAAATCTAAAGAAAATAGCTTAACTATTTCTCTAAATTTAGCTTCACTAATTCTTGAACGATTGCAGTATTTGTTTTTATGCTTCATAACGACTATTTTAACACCTTTTTAGTTGTTAACTAGTCAAGCCCCAAACTTTATATATCTTAAACATAACTTATGATATTATAATTTATGATAAATTAAACTGAGGAGTTATTATGGGCTACAATATCTTTATTAGTCATTCTTGGGCGTATGGTGATGCGTATGATAAGTTGATAGAGATGATAGATAAGCAAAAACTTGATTACAAAAACTATAGTGTTCCAAAGTATGATCCAATTCATAATGCTAGCAATACTACAGAATTAAAAAATGCAATTGAAGTGCAAATTAAACCTTGTTCTTGCGTTTTAGTTTTAGCAGGTGTTTACGCAACTTATAGTAAATGGATCAATGTAGAAATTGAAATAGCAAAAGAACATGATAAAAAAATTATAGCAATAGAGCCCTGGGGATCAGAAAAAACATCCAAATTTGTAAAAGATAATGCAGATTTAATTGTTGGCTGGAGTGGATTGAGCATAGTTAATGCAATTAAAAATTAAATAATTGATCAATAAATATGATTGAGGATTGGTAATGAAAAAAGCTTTAGTAGTAGGTATTAATTATTATAAGTATGCTAATGAATTAGATGGTTGCGTAAATGATGCATATGAAATTGAAAATGTTTTAAAAAGACATAGTGATGGAACAAAAAATTTTGATGTCAAAAAAATGATAAGTACTTGTGAAGATGAACTTATTACATACAATCAATTGATGGAGAGTATCGAAGAATTATTCAATGACGACTCATTGGTGGCATTATTGTATTTTTCAGGACATGGACATGTTGATAATGATTGTGGATATATAGTTTCTTCTGATTGTAACGATGAAAATAAAGGTGTATCACTAACGGAAGTATTATTATGTGCAAATAATTCTAGAGCCAAAAACAAAATTATAATTTTGGATTGCTGCCATGCCGGATATGCTGGTAAGCTAACCATGTCGAAACAGGAGAGCATTTTAAATACAGGAGTAACAATTTTAGCAGCTTCAAGAGAAGATCAATATGCAATTGAACAAAATGGTTCAGGCGTATTTACTACATTATTAGTCGATGCCTTAAATGGTGGAGCTGCCGATATATTAGGTAGAATTACACCGGGAAGTGTGTATGCATATATTGATCAATCTCTAGGTACATGGGCTGGTCAACGTCCTATATTTAAAACAAATATACAACAGTTTATATCTCTTAGGGATACTCAGCCAGCAATCAGTATCACTGACCTCAGAAGGATTACAGATTTTTTTGAAAAACCAGGCATAAGTTTTCAGCTAGATCCTACTTACGAACCAGATAGATCTTTCGATCCTGAAAATAAATATCCTGCACCAATAGAAGAAAATGTAATAGTTTTTAAAATGCTCCAAAAATATAATAGAATTAATCTAGTTGTACCAGAAGGAGAGGAGCACATGTTTAATGCTGCCATAAATAGCAAAAGCTGCAAGCTTACTGTATTGGGTGAACATTATTGGAGATTAATAAAAAATGATAATATATAGTTTGTTCTAGTATTTGAACATATTACTAAAAACTCTAACAAATTAAACAAAACAAAAGTCTAAATAAGCAAAATTTTTCATAAATTTTTACATACTTTTCACAAATCTTGCAAGTTTAAGATTGGTGAAGATAAAGATGAGTTAGTTCAGAGGGTTCTATTTATTGAAATTGTTTCACCACCATCTAAACTTTTTTTATTGCAGCTTTATAATCCAAAAACTCATCAAAGTAAAATTCCAATACTTGAGTAATTAAAATATTCTTGCTTACATTTAACTCTTTTATAAAATATATTAGTTCATCAAATAACTCTTGTGGTATTGAGATTAATAGTTTTTTCTTTTTAGTAACTTCCATAATAAAACTCCTTAGTTCTAATAGACATAAATTGTCTATTTAGCATTTTACAGAGAAACATGATGACAAATAGTCTGATTTATCAGTACTTTTATTGCACTTTACAGTAAAATATTATATTGTAACCTATAAATTTTATGCTAAGTTACAGTAAAGATAGTTCACTTAGGACTTGATAAGTTTCATTTTTAATAATAAAGTTGCTTTTACGATACAATTATCGAAATACTAGGAGTTTACATGAAGGTAAAAACTACTATTAAACTAGACAAAGAATATAGAGATATTGCTTCAGATGTATTTGAACAATATGGAATGAGTTTCAGCGAAGGGATTAATCTTATTTGCAAAAAAATTGCTAAAGCTAAAGTAATTCCTTTCGAGTTTGAACCAAGTGATAGATTAAAAAAAGCATTGAAAGAGGTTGAAGAAGGCAAGGTGAAACGCTTTAGTACATTTGAAGCCTTTAAAAAAGAATTATATTCTTGAAATGCAAAAAGAAGTATTTATATGTGTTTAGGTATTTAACAATCAAAACTTTAGGAGACCATTCATAATTCTGTGTCAAAGAAATTATGATAAGAGAAAAATCTTAATTTATATATTTTGGCTTTTATGTTTATATAAAATTATTAAATGTTGTCAATTTTTAATTATTGCTATATTTCACCTCTACTAAGGAAAAGCAATAAGAATATTATAGTATGATACTTTTTTACTTATAAAATTTAAGATAACTTTTATATTTATTTTTTAGTATGATACTTTATTTTTAAATTTTTACTCAATTTGACACTTTTGTGCCAATTTTAGCATGATACTTTATTGCTCGATGACAAAACTTACATGTAAAGGTTTTTTACTTTTATTTCACAAACGATTAATCTATAACTTTTAACAACTTTTATATTTTTACTCTTTAAATAGTTTGCAATACTCTGCAAATATACAATTTACATTTTTCTTTGAACAAATAAGCGGAATATTTTTAGCTTTTGCCTGCTTTTTAAATACTTTCATAGCATTATGATTGATAAAATTTGTAAGCAAAATAACGCAATGCGTATCGCAAGGAATCTCTTTTTTTGTGTCAGAATTTCTTCTGCCATCTATGTGATAAAACTTTTCTACTCCCACAGGAGAGAGGGTGTTTTTTATCGTTAAAATATCATCTGCTCCGATTACTAAAACTGACATCGCTACTCCTTTGTTTAAAAAATTGTGAAACTATAGCAAAATTTTCTCTTTATGTAAAGTAAATCTATTTGTTTACTCAAAAATAATCAATTTTGAATAGATTTTAGCATAAATTTATTATTAAAATTTAAGATAACTTATCAACTTCTTTAAATACAACCATATTATAGGGCTTTTTTTATACTTGAGTAAATCTATCAATGTTATTGACATTAAAATAAATTTTTGCTAATATTTCGAAATTTTAAAATTTCATGGAGTAAAGGAGTTAAAATGAAGGTCAAAAATTTTCTTAAGTCAGAACTTGTTTTTTTAGCAATTTTAGTGTCACTTTTTTCAGTTAATACACTATCTGCTCAAGTAAAAAAAGTTGTAGTTGGTGTTGCACCTGGTCCTTATGGTGATCTTTTTAAAGACGCGATTGAGCCCGGCTTAAAACAAAAAGGTTACACAGTAACATACACACAGTTTAGTGATTATGTACAACCAAACCTTGCTCTTTCAAACAAAGCAATCAATGTAAATCTTTTTCAACATGGAACTTATCTTAAAAAGTTTTCAGCAGATAAAGGGTTGAAACTCTCAGAACTTATAAGTGTTCCAACCGCTTCACTTGGCATCTACTCAAATAAGTTTAAAACTATAAGTGAGATAAAAGATGGCTCAACCATCACAATCCCAAATGATGCTACAAATCTAGCCCGTGCTTTAATCTATTTAGAGTCTGCTGGACTTATAAAGATTAAACCAAACATAGACCCAACAAAAGCGTCTGAGAGAGATATAACTGAGAATCCAAAAAAATTGAAGTTCAAGCCTATAGAAGCAGCGCAAATCCCAAGAACAGTTGATAGTGTTGATGTGGCAGTTGCAAATGGAAACTTTGCAATCTCTGCAGGCATTTACGAGAAAGCAATCGACAGAGAAACGCTGATTCCTGAGTATGTAAACGTAATCGCTGTAAGAACTGAAGACCTTGATGAGCAATTTGTAAAAGATATAAAAGAGATAGTTTTATCTGATGCATTTGCAAAGGTTATAAATGATCCAACAAAAATCTATAAAGATTTCCAAAAGCCTACTTGGTGGGGAAATAGATAGTTTTTTGTCTTTACATATAAAGAAACAGTTTTACATGTAAAGAAATTTTATATAAAAAATGGAGCTAAATGATAAATCTTGAAAATATAGTTGTAGAGTACTCTTCTAAAAACACAACCTTTAAAGCAGTCGATGATGTAAGCATCAAGATAAAAAAGGGTGAAATTTTTGGGATTGTAGGAACAAGTGGAGCAGGCAAAAGTACACTTGTTAGAACTATCAACCTTTTACAAAAACCATCTTCTGGAAAAGTTATCATCAATGGGGAAGATATAACAAATTTCAGTGGATTAAAATTAAGAAAAGTACGCCACAAAATAGGTATGATTTTTCAACATTTTAACCTCATTCATACAAAAAATGTTTATGAAAATATAGCATTTGTGATGAGAGTTGCCAACATTCAAAAAGATGAGATTGATAAAAGAGTTTTAAACCTATTGAAACTTGTGGGGCTCAGTGACAAGGCAAATCACTACCCTTCACAACTCTCAGGTGGACAAAAACAAAGAGTAGGCATAGCAAGAGCCTTGGCAAACAATCCTTCTATATTGTTGTGTGATGAGCCAACTTCTGCTCTTGATTTGGAGACAACGAACTCTATTTTAGAACTTATAAAAGAGATTCAAGAAAAGACAAAAATCACTACAGTTTTTATAACTCACGAGATGGATGTTATAAAAAAAATTTGCTCTCGTGTTGCTGTTATGGATAAAGGGAAAGTTGTAGAGATTAACGATGTTTACAGCATCTTTGCAAGACCAAAAGAAGCTTTTACAAAAAAACTTATCTCGCATTCATTAAATTTTGAACTTCCAAAAAGAGTTTATGAAAGCATAAGTGGAACGCTTTTAAAGATAGTTTACACGGGAAACAAAGCAGAAGAATCGATACTTTCTGATGCTATTAAAAAATTTGATGTAGATATAAATATACTGCATGGAAAAATCGAATATATAGGCAACTTGCCTCTTGGCATTTTGATTGTACATGTAAATAGCAATAGCAATATTACAAAAAAAGTGAAAGAGTTTTTAGAATTAAGAGCGGCTTTAGTGGAGGTTATAAATGATAAGTGATGAGTTAAAAGAGTATATTTTGATAAATTTAGAAGATTTAGCAAAAGCCTTTTGGGAAACTTTCCAAATGGTTGGCATATCTTTTAGTTTGGCTGTTCTTTTTGGAGTTCCTATAGGACTCTTACTTTTTGCAACAAGCAAAGGACTCTTTTTTGAAAACAAAATTGTGCACAAAATAAGTGGATTTTTTGTAAATGTTATAAGATCAGTTCCTTATGTGATTTTACTTGTACTTTTGCTTCCATTTACACAGTTTTTAATAAACACAACTATTGGACCCATAGCAGCTTCGGTTTCACTCTCAGTTGCAGCCATAGCCTTTTATGCAAGGCTTGTTGAGGGTTCACTTTGTGAAGTTGATAAAGGTGTCATTGAAGCAGCAACTGCTTATGGTGCATCACCACTGGAACTTATAAAAGAGGTACTTTTACCAGAAGCTCTTCCTGGGCTCATTCGTGGACTTACCATAACAACCATAAGTTTGATAGGCTTTTCAGCAATGGCTGGAATCGTTGGTGGCGGTGGAGTTGGGGATTTGGCTATTAGGTTTGGTTACTACAGATATGAGACTGACATCATGATTATAACCGTAGTTTTACTAATAATCCTAGTACAAATCGTTCAAAGTATCGGTGATAAAGCAGCAATCAAAGCAGATAAAAAATAGATTTTGGAGTAAAAATGTCAAAAAAATATTGGAATGAAGAAATTGAGACCATGAGAAGAGATAAGCTTGAAGATTATCAGTTAAAAACATTGCAAGAGTATTTGCGCTTTGCTTATGATAATTCGGCTTATTATAAAAAGAGTTTTGATGAAAATGGCGTAAATCCAAGTGATTTAAAAACTTTGAAAGATTTAGAGAAATTTCCTTTTATAAACAAGCAAATAGAAAGAGATAGACAGTTAGCATCGCCACTTTTAGGAGATTTAGCCTGTGTTGATGAAAAAGATGTTGTTTACATTTCAGCCTCAAGTGGCTCAACAGGAGTTCCTACTATAAGCCCTTTTACACTAAATGATTTCAATGAATTTCAAGATGTAGAATCAAGACTTTATTGGGCGGTTGGCATGAGAAACACTGATAGATATCTTCACGCATTAAACTTTACACTTTTTGTTGGTGGGCCAGATGTTATAGGAGCTCAAAACGTAGGAGCATTGTCTATCTGGGCAGGAACAGTACCTTCTGATAGACTACTTTTTATCATGCAACAATTTCAACCAACTATCACATGGACAACTCCATCTTATGCTTGGCATTTGGGAGAGAGTGCAAAAGCAAGTGGCATAGATCCAGCAAAAGACTTGTCTATTAGAAAGATTATAGTTGCGGGTGAAACTGGTGGCTCCATAAAAGCAACAAGAGAAGAGATAGAAAAACTTTGGAATGCTGAACTTTTTGATTTTTACGGCATTTCAGATATTTTTGGCGCGTGTGCAGGAATGTGTGAAAAAAAAGATGGACTTCATATAGCCGAAGATCATATCTTAGTTGAAGTTTTAAATCCAAATACCCTAAAACCAATTAGTGATGGAGAGCAAGGCGAGATAGTTTTTACAACACTTAGAAAAAGAGCAAGACCGATGATTCGCTTTAGAAGTGGCGACATTGGCTATATAAATAAAAATCGTTGCGAATGTGGCAGAACTCATGCAAGACTTTACATAACTGGCAGGATTGATGATATGTTTATAGTCTCAGGAGTAAATGTTTTTCCAAGCGATATAGAAGCTATAGTTAGAGGGTTTGATGGCTTAACTGGTGAATATAGAATATCTATAGA
>JBKECC010000079.1:0-28787 GCA_047974135.1 Campylobacteraceae bacterium
TCACAAAACCGACAAAGAAGATATCTTGGCTAAAGAGTATTTTAGAACAAGAATTTGGGAAACTATTGTTTTAGAAAATTCATCTATAGGTGAAATACAGTCATATATTGAGAAAAAATTACTTTTTCATAATAAATTTGAGTTTATATCAATATTTAAAGATAACTATAAGTTAATTTGTAAATTAACGGAGGGAAATTTTAGAACCACAAATAATTTGTGTTATAAGATTTTTGAAATTTATGAGTATTATGAAGATTATAAACCATCGATTCTAAACCAAAGTGGTATTAACAAAAAAATTATTGAAATGGCTGCAATCAGTATAGGATTAATTAATGCTTAAAACTGAAGAGATATTAGAGCTTGAAAATAAATATAAAAACTATAAAAGTAAAAATAAATTTTTATATATAATACCAATTTTTATATCTATAGTTATTATTTTTATATTATTTTTTTTATTTAAAAATGAAAAAAAAATTATTCCATTACAAGCAAATTTTATACAAAATATTTCAAATACTACAAATATTATAGAAACTTTGAGCAATGACACTATAATACAAAATAATCAAAATCTATCAACTGATAAGCCTATAGTTCAACCTACTGAAAATACACTAACTATAAAAGTTGTCGTTGAACCAGAAAATAGATTACTAAGCCATCAACAGCCACCTGTGTCTGAAAAAATTGCTTTAACCAAGGATGAGAAAAAGACTGAAACTGTGCAAAAAACCAATAATGCTATTCTGATAAAAAATAATCAAACAAATATAGATAGCATATCCATTGAAACAAATAATGTTAAAAGTCTTTCTACATTAATTGATAGATTTGAAAAAACAAATAATATTGTTTTTGCTATTATGATTTCTGAAGAGTATTATGAAAATAATAATTTTGAGAATTCTTTAAAATGGGCGTTGATTGCCAACGAACTAGATTCTAAAAATGAACAAAGCTGGATACAATTTGCAAAATCAAAAGTAAAATTAGGAAGAAGTGATGAAGCAATACATGCTCTCCAAGTTTTTACTCAGTATTCAAAAAATTCAAATTTAGCATCAGCATTATTAAAAAATATTCAAAATGGTAATTTTAAATAATTTTATAGGAATTTTTATATGACAAGTGCAACAAAGGCTGTTATCTCATATTTAATTGGTAACAGAGTTATTGACGAACAAACAGCTTCTCAAGTTGAAAAACTTTCACGCGAAGAAGGTTTGACAATTGGTTCTGTTTTAATTGAAAATGGATATTTTACAAAAGAAGACTTATTGATTTTACTTATTGGATTCTATAAAAGTGGTTCTATTACTATAAATGATGTAAATTTAGAGTTTTCTATAGATACAGAAGAATTTCTAAAAATTTTTGCAAAAGAATCAGGCTATGAATATCTTGATCTTGATTCTGTTGATATTGATTATAAAATTGCAAAAAGGGTACCGATAACTCAACTTAAAAAATATGATGCTTTGCCAATAAAAGAAGATGACATAAGTGTACATATTGCACTCAAAGACCCTCTTAATATGACTGCACAAGAAGGTATTCAAAGATTATACAATAGAAAATTAGTTAAAATTATTGTCTGTGATCCTACGCAAATAGATAAATATGTAAACAAGATGGAACTAACAGAAAGCATCAAAGGATTAATAGTTGAAATTAGAAAAGAGATAAGTTCATCTGCTGCCGATAATCCTCAAGAATCTTCTGGTATTTTAAAACTGATAGAAGTAATTTTAAAAACTTCCATTCTTTCTCGTGCGAGCGATATCCATATTGAACCAACTGAAAATAATTGTATTGTTAGAAGTAGAATTGATGGGATGTTAACGGAAACATTTATATTTGAAAAAGATATTTACCCTCCTCTTGCATCAAGGATGAAGTTGTTATCAAACATGGATATAGCAGAAAAAAGAAAACCTCAAGATGGACGTTTTTCGGCAACTATTTTAGGTAAAGAGTTTGACTTTCGTATCTCCGCACTTCCAACTCTTTTTGGAGAATCAATAGTTTTGAGAATTTTAGATAAATCTAAGGTTATGATAAAGTTAGAAAGCCTTGGAATGCATCCAGAAAATTATGAAAAATTTTCACTTGCCATGAGAGCTCCTTATGGTATCATTTTTGTTACCGGACCAACAGGAAGTGGAAAAAGCACAACACTTTATGCTGCACTAAACGCTATTAAGAGCATAGAAACTAAAATTATAACTGTTGAAGACCCAGTAGAGTACCAATTAAATCTAATTCAACAAGTACATGTAAATGAAAAAGCTGGATTAACATTTGCAAATGCACTCAGATCTATACTAAGGCAAGATCCTGACATAATAATGATTGGTGAGGTTAGAGATCAAGAAACTCTGCGTATTGCAGTCCAAGCAGCACTCACTGGTCACTTAGTATTTTCAACACTTCACACAAATGATGCCATTAGTGCTGTTACAAGAATTATTGATATGGGAATAGAACCATATTTAGTTAGTGGTGCACTAGTTGCAATTGAAGCTCAAAGACTTGTTAGAAAACTATGTCCTAACTGTAAAAGTAAAGTTAATATCCCAAAATCATTACATGAACAAGTTCACTCTTTACTGCCTGAAAAATATGAATTTTTCAAAGCTGTTGGTTGTGATAAATGTTCACAAACTGGCTACATTGGAAGAGAAATGATTTCGGAAATTTTACCAATTAGTGAACGAATAGCTAGCATGGTAGCACAAAGTGCAACAAAAGAGGAGATTAAAATTCAAGCTTATAAAGAGGGTTTTATTGATCTATTTAAAGATGGTATAATAAGGGCTGCGAGAGGTATTACATCAATTGAAGAAGTATTAAGGGTGGCAAAATCATGAAAAAATATTTTGAAGTACAAATTGTAACAAAAGGGCAAAAAACAAAATCTGTAATATCTGCTGACAATAAAACAGATGCAATCAAAATAGCAAAAAACAAAAATCCTTCTAGCATGGTTGTAAAGGCAATAGAAACTTCTATGCCAATTGATTTAAAAATCAAACAAATTACTGAAGAGTTTACAAATTCATATATAAAACAAGGCATCAAGACAGAATTTTTAATAGCTTCTTTTAGGCAACTCAGTGTTATGACAAATGCTGGAATTCCAATTCATGATAGTATAAAAGAAGTTGGTAAAGCAACTGTTGAAAAAAAATTAAAATCAATTTTTGAGCGAATCGATGAGGACTTAAACGCTGGTATGAGTCTTACAAATTCTGCATCTTCTTTTAGGAATGAGCTTGGAGATGTCTCTATAGCTATGATAGAACTTGGTGAAAATACTGGACAAATGGCTGATTCGTTAAAAAAACTAGCGGATATCCTAGAAGAAGTAAACGAAAACAAAAAGAAATTTAAAAAAGCAATGCGATACCCAATAACAGTAATGATAGCTATTGCGGTTGCTTTTGCAATTCTAATGATATATGTAGTACCAAAATTTAGAGAAATATTTGCATCGTTCAATGCAGATCTTCCACTGCCAACAGTGCTGCTTCTTGGTGCAGAAAAAATGATAAACCAATATGGATTGTTTCTCCTTGGCGGAATTATTATTCTTATCTTTTCTACAAAATACCTATATAAACACAACAAAGATTACAAAGCAAAAGCTGATAAATATATGTTAAAAACATATCTCATAGGAAACGTTATATTTTTCTCCAACATGAATAGATTTACTCTGATTTTAGCGGAATTAATTAAAGCTGGTATTCCAATAGTTGATGCTCTTGATACTGCCTTGTTAACTGTAACAAATGATGAAATCAGAGATAAATTAAGTTTAGTTAAAATATCCGTTCAAAGAGGTATTACACTAACTGACTCATTTAGAGAAACTGGTCTGATGGAAGGTATGCTTATTCAAATGCTTCAAGCAGGTGAACAAAGTGGTACTGTTGATACTATGCTTGGCAAAATAACGGAATATTATAAATCAAGGTTTGATGAACTTATTGACAACTTATCAGCATATATAGAGCCTATTCTTTTAGCATTCATTGCTGTAATGGTTTTATGGTTAGCACTTGGTATCTTTATGCCTATGTGGGAGTTAGGACGCGCAGTTAAAAGTTAAAAAATTATAAATAAAAATTTATAACTTTTTTTGCATACTTTTTGCTTTTTATTGATACAATTTGTCTATCATAAAAGGATATAAAATGAAAATAAAAAGTATGTATATAGCTCCCCTTGAATCTGCTTCGGGAAGCCTCATTATAAGTATGGGGCTTCTTGAAATTTTAAGAAGAAATATAGATAGTATCGCCTTTTTTAGACCTGTAATTCCTACATGTAAAGAGATAGATCATGATATAAAATTTATGATTGATCATTATGGTCTTAAGATGGATAAAAAAGATGCTTATTGTTTTACTGTTGACGAAGTTGAGTCACTAATTGCTGATGGAAAATATAACGAACTGATTCAAACCCTTGTTAGTAAATTTAAAAATCTTGAGAAAAACTATGAATTTGTTATCTGTGAAGGTCTTCCTCGTTCACTAATCTCATCATCTATCGATTTTGATATAAATATTGAGTTTGCAAAAAATATAAGTACACCTTTTATTGATTTATTGAATGGTAAAAACAAAACAGCCCAAGAGATACTCGATGAAATCAAAATAGAGTCAAACTCTATAAAAAAATCTGGTTGTAGTCATTTTGCTACATTTATAAATAGGTTAGATGAAGAAAATTTAAAAATTCTAAAAAAACAGATAAAACAAGACGAAAACTCTTTTCCTCATTTTTACTTTTTACCTGAACTTGAAGAACTCAGTAGTCCTACCGTAGAAGAGATAAAAAATTCACTTGATTGCAAGGTTCTGTTTGGTAAAGAAGACGACTTTAAAAGAACATGTAAACACAGTAAAGTTATAGCCATGACTATAGAAAATATGCTACCTCATTTAAAAAATGGCGATTTAGTTATAACACCAGGAGATAGAGCTGATATTATACTTGGAACACTGATGGCAAACAATTCGGCCGCTTATCCAACACTTGCTGGAATACTTTTAAGTGGTGGATTGCTTCCCGAAAAACATTTGATTAACCTGCTCAAAAGTTCAAATAGCATTACACTGCCTATTTTAAGTACTGATGGAGATACAATCACAACGGTTATGCAGGTTAATAGTATTCCGGCTAAAATAAGAACAAATAGTGAAAGGAAGATAGCTCTTGCCATGGGTCTTTTTTCAAGCTGTGTTGATACAAATGAGATTTCAAAGTTCATAGATACAGCTCTTTCTCCAACATCTATAACTCCTATTATGTTTGAATATAACCTATTTGAAATGGCAAGAAAAAACAAAAAAAGAATCGTTCTTCCAGAAAGTAGTGATGATAGGATTTTAAAAGCAACAGAAATGTTACTAAGAAGAGATGTTGTTGATATTATATTGCTTGGTGATGAAAATACCATAAACATCAAAGCTTCGTCTTTAGGTATAGATATATCAAAGGCAACTATTATAAATCCTGCAAAATCTCCACTTGCTCACACATATATTGAAGAGTTTTATGAGTTAAGAAAAGACAAAGGAGTTACATTTGAATTAGCAAAAGATTCTATGCAAAATGTAAACTATTTTGCAACTATGATGGTTCACAAAGGAGATGCTGATGGAATGGTTTCTGGTGCTATTCATACAACAGGAGAGACTATACGCCCTGCCCTTCAAATAATTAAAACAAAACCAGGCATATCAATAATCTCTAGTGTATTTTTTATGTGTCTTGACACAAAAGTTTTAGTTTATGGAGATTGTGCAGTAAATCAAGATCCAAACGCAGAAGAATTAGCTCAAATAGCTATATCTTCAGCCAAAACAGCTTCCGCTTTTGGTATAAAACCAAAAATCGCTATGTTATCTTACTCTACTGGAAGTTCTGGAAAAGGCGAAGATGTAGATAAAGTGAGAAATGCAACAAATATAATCAAAGAAAAATGTCCTGAACTTTTAGTCGAAGGGCCAATCCAGTATGATGCAGCCATAGACCCGAGTGTTGCGAAAACAAAATTACCAAACAGTGCAGTTGCTGGAAATGCCACTGTTTTTATTTTTCCAGATTTAAACACTGGAAACAACACATATAAAGCGGTCCAACGCTCTTCTGGCGCAGTTGCTGTTGGGCCAGTACTTCAAGGATTAAAAAAACCAGTCAACGATTTAAGCAGAGGTTGTTTGGTTGATGATATAGTAAACACTGTCGTTATAACTGCTATACAAGCAGGACAGATTGAGATGGAGAAATAGATGAAGATTTTAGTTATAAATTCTGGTAGTTCGTCGATAAAATTTCAGTTAATTTCTATAGAAAATGAACAAATTTTAGCTTCTGGTATTGTTGAACAAATAGGTGAAGAGTTAGGACAAATTAAACTACAATCTTCTGGAAACGAAGCAGTTAAAAAGTCTATGATTGTTGTTAACCATAAACAAGGTATGGAAATCATCTCATCTTTTTTGATTGAGTCAAAAATAATCAATAGTTTTAATGATTTATCTGGAATCGGACACCGAGTTGTTCATGGGGGATACTTTAAAGAGCCAGTTTTAATTACAAATCACACTATATCTGAGATAGAAAATGTCTCCGTTTTAGCCCCTTTGCACAATCCTGCACATTTAGCTGGCATAAGAGCTTGTATATCAGAAGCTCCAAAAGTTCCTCAAGTTGCAGTATTTGATACAGCATACCATCAAACACTTCCAAAACATGCTTACATGTATGCAATTCCTTACGATTTTTATGAAAGATTACAAGTTAGAAAATATGGCTTTCACGGAACCTCTCACGAATACGTAGCTTATGAAGCTGCAAAGTATCTTGGAAAACCTTTAAATGAGTGTAATTTTATAACCCTTCATCTTGGAAATGGCGCAAGCGTTTGTGCCATAAAAAATGGCAAAAGTGTTGATACTTCGATGGGATTAACCCCGCTTGAAGGACTTATAATGGGAACAAGAAGTGGTGATATAGACCCGGCTGTTTTATTTTATATCTCAAACCAAGACGATATTTCAATTAAAGGTTTAGATATTTTGCTTAATAAAAAAAGTGGCTTAAAGGGAATTTGTGGGTTTAACGATATGCGCGAAGTCGAAGATAAAGCAAACAAAGGCAATGAAAAATCGATACTCGCACTTGATATGTTTTGTTATCGTATTAAAAAATACATCGGCTCATATTTTGCAATCTTAGGAAAGATTGATGCACTTGTCTTCACTGGTGGTATTGGAGAAAATTCTAGTACTGTTAGAGAAAAAATTTGCACAAATTTTGAAGCTTTGGGCTTAGATATAGACAAAGATACAAATAGCAAAAGAGTTGATGGCGTAATCGAGCTACAAACAAAAGATAGTAAAACAAAAATATTAAAAGTTCCAACAAACGAAGAACTTGCTATCGCCAAGCAAACACTTAAAATCATCAAAAAATAGTTACATGTAACTATTGTTGCCCATAAACATCTTTTGTGGCGCTTCCTTGTGCTCCAAACTGAATCAAATTTTTATATATAGCATTCATAGCTATCCAATGATTTGCACACCAACTAGGAGCAACAAGTGTTCTTGCATTTGCTGAAACTCTATGGTATATCACATCTTTTGGTGTTTCTCTAATCATATCGCAAGCTGTATCAACATACTCATCAAGTTCTAAAATCTTTATTTTTCCATTTTGCCAATCTTTTTGCATTGGAGCATTTTTAGCTATATGTAAAGGATGTATTTTTAATCCATCAACTCCTGTTTCAAGCACTTTATTTAGTGTATTTATGGACTCATTTTTATCTTCATTTGGCAAGCCAATTATCAAATGTGTACAAACTTTGATACCCATATTTCTAGCTAGTTTTGTGGTTTTTACATAATCCTCAAAACTATGTCCACGATTTATGTTTATAAGTGTTTTATTGTTTGCACTTTGAAGCCCAAGTTCTAGCCAAATCTCATAACCAATATTTTGAAATTCTAAAAGTAACTCCAAAGCTTCATGTCTAACACAATCTGGTCTTGTTCCAACCGATAAACCTATGATATTTTCATAAGCCATTGACTCTTTATATAACTCTTTTAAAACTGTAACTTCTGAGTAAGTACTTGTATAAGCTTGAAAATACGCGATATATTTGTTTGATTTGTACATTCTGTTTGTTTGGTAGCTAAGTTGTTCTTTTAAGCTATTTTTACTGATATTTTCATCGATGATAGAAGAGACATTGCAAAAAGTGCATCCGCCTCTTCCTATAGTTCCATCTCTATTTGGGCAGTTAAATCCACCATCAAGCGTAACTTTGTATATTTTTTCATTGTATTTATTTAATAAGTAGTTGCCAAAAGTATTTACAACTTCGTGTAATTGCATAAAAATCCAAAGCATTAAAATTTCTTACATGTAAAAAGTTTACATGTAAGAAAAAGTATTTTAACTAACCAATTCAAAATCTTTTATCAAATTAAAATTTAGATATTTGTAGATTTCATTTTCCTTGCCATTTAGTTTTTTTGGAACTATACTCATATACTCCTCTACACTTGGAAGGCGTCCAAGTAAGGCACAAACAGCTGCAAGTTCCGCACTTCCTAGGTAAACTTTTGTATCAAGTCCCATTCTGTTATCAAAGTTTCTTGTAGAAGTTGAAAAAACTATGGCTCCATTTGCAACTCTTGCCTGATTTCCCATACAAAGGCTACATCCTGGAACTTCCATCCTAGCTCCAGCTCCTCCAAAAATCGAGTAGTAACCCTCTTCTATAAGTTCTGCTTTATCCATTTTTGTAGGTGGTGCTATCCAAAGTTTAGCTGGAGCTTGTCCTTCTCCTTTTAACACTTCACCCAAAGCTCTATAATGTCCTATGTTAGTCATACAACTTCCAACAAAAACTTCATCTATTTTTTTTGGGCGTGAAGCATCATTAAGTACTTCACTCAAAGTTGCTACATCATCCGGATCATTTGGACAAGCCAAAATTGGCTCTTTTATGTCATCAAGATTTATCTCTATGATTGCAGCATATTTTGCATTTTTATCTGCTTTTAAAAGCATTGGATTATCTATCCAATTTTGCATTTTATCTCGCCTTCTTTGAAGCGTATTTTTATCTCCATAACCAGCTTTTATCATCGAGTCAATCAAAACTATATTTGATTTTAAATATTCAGCAATTGGCTCTGGATTTAAATCAACAACGCAAGCTGCTGCACTTCGCTCAGCAGAAGCATCAGAGAGAACAAAAGCTAGTTATACTTTCATATTTGGCAAGCATTCAATTTCAAGTATTTTTCCTGAAAATATATTATTATTATTTTTAATTTGAACTGTAATCAAACATTGTTTTATAGCATAATAAGGTATAGCATTTACCAAATCTCTTAGAGTTATTCCCTATTGCAATTCTCCGCTAAAGCGAACCAAAATAGATTCTGGCATATTTAGAGGCATCGAGCCAGTTACTGCTGCAAATGCTACAAGTCCAGAACCTGCAGGAAAAGAGATACCTATAGGAAATCTTGTGTGTGAATCTCCACCCGTTCCAACAGTGTCAGGCAAAACCATACGATTTAGCCATGAGTGTATTACTCCATCACCTGCTTTTAAGCTTACTCCGCCTCTTGTTTTTATAAAAGTTGGAAGTGTGTGTTGAAGTTTTACATCACTTGGTTTTGGATAAGCTGCGGTATGGCAAAAACTTTGTAAAACAAAGTCTGCGCTAAAACCAAGAGCAGAAAGCTCAACTATCTCATCTCTTGTCATAGGTCCTGTTGTATCTTGACTTCCAACTGTTAGAGTTTTTGGCTCTACGTACATTCCAGCTCTAACACCTTTTAAACCACAAGCAAGGCCTACTATCTTTTGAGCTTGTGTATATCCAACGCTTTCATCCTCGCTTGGTTGTTCTGGTTGTATAAACACGTCTGAAGGCTCCAACCCTAAAACTTCTCTAGCTTTTGTGGTCAATCCTCTTCCAATTATAAGTGGGATTCTTCCTCCTGCTCTTACTTCATCAAAGATTGTATTTGGTTCTAACTTAAAAGTTGCATGTACTTGATTGTTTTTGTGTAGTTCACCTTCGTATGGAAAAATATCTATAATATCTCCACTTTCTAATCCTTCAACATTTACCTCTATTGGTAAAGCTCCGCTATCTTCAGCTGTGTTAAAGAATATAGGAGCGATAGTACTTCCAAGTATCACACCACCAGTTTTTTTATTTGGCACAAAAGGTATCTCGCTACCTATATGCCATTGTATAGAGTTAATGCCTGATTTTCTACTACTTCCAGTTCCAACTACATCACCAACATAGGCAACGCTAAAACCTTTTTCTTGTAAATCTTTTATGGTTCTTAGAGCTTCTGGCATTTTTGCTTTTAACATGGCATTTGCGTGAAGTGGTATATCGCTTCTTGTAAAAGCTTCGCTTGCAGGAGAGAGGTCATCGGTATTTGTTTCACCATTTACTTTAAGAACTGCTACTGTGATTTTTTGTGGAATTTTGTTTTTACATGTAAACCATTCTGCTTTTGCCCAAGACTCCAGTAACTCTTTTGCAAATCTATTTGTTTTTGAGAGTTTTACTACTTCGTCAAATGCATCATAAACTAATATGATATTTTTTAAAGCATTACAGGTGAGTTTTGCTATATTTTCATCTTTATCACTTAGTGCTTCAACCAAAGGTGCAACATTGTACCCACCAAGCATAGTTCCAAGAATAGCTACTGCTTTTTCTTTGGTTATAACGCTACAGGTTACTCTATCTTTTAATATATCATTTAAAAACTCAGCTTTTATAAGTGCGGCTTCATCAACACCAGGAGAGACTCTGTTTTCAAGTAAATCTAGTAAATAATCTCTATTTTCATCATCTTGTTTCAATAGTTCAACAAGCTCTATGGTCTGCTTTTTGTTCAAAGGAAGTGGCGGAATCCAAAGACTCTCTCTCTATTTGACCTCATTTTCATATTTACTTAAAAATTCACTCATGATATCTCCTTAAAAAGTGTGAAAATTTTACAAAAAACTTGATTTAAACTTGTTGTAAAAAAGATTTGAACCTGACAAATAAACATTTTTTAAGTTTAATTTACAAAATATCTCTTTGTCCCTTGCTATTTGGAGCACTCAAAACTCCCATATTTTCAAGTTGTTCTATGATTCTAGCAGCTCTGTTATAGCCTATTTGTAATCTTCTTTGTATATAGCTGATTGAAGTTTTTTGTTCAGTTAAAACTATCCTCTTTGCATCCTCAAATAGTTCATCAATTTCACCATTATCAAAGTCATTGTCGTTACTATATGAAGAGTTTCCATTGCCTGAACCGTTACTATCTTTCAAAAAGCTTTCATCATAATTTGTCGGTCTTTGCATTTTTAAATAATCAACCAACTTCTCTATCTCTTTTTCACTTGTAAAAGGTGCGTGAAGTCTTATAACCCCGCTTGTTCCAGGAGGTGTAAAAAGCATATCTCCACGACCAAGCAGGGACTCTGCACCTTGCATATCAAGGATAACTTTACTATCAATCCTTTGCCCTACTTTGTAACTTATACGAGAAGGCAAGTTTGCCTTTATAAGTCCCGTTACAACATCAACAGATGGACGCTGTGTTGCAACAACAAGGTGTATACCGCTCGCTCTTGCCATTTGTGCAAGTCTAGCAATATATACTTCAACATCTTTTCCACTTGTCATCATCAAGTCCGCTAACTCATCGATGATAACTACAATGTATGGAAAAGGTTCAGCACTTTTATCACTTTTTACTTTTTCATTGTAACTTTCTATATTTTTAGTCTTTGTTCTTGCCATAATTTGATAGCGTCTCTCCATTTCAGAAACCATGTTGGAGAGTGCTATAATCGCTTGTTTTGCTTGAGTTATAACTGGAGTTAAGAGATGTGGTATATCGTTATATATAGAAAATTCAAGCATTTTTGGATCAATCATCATGAGTCTTAATGTATCTGGGGAATTTCTATATAAAAGTGAAACAAGCATAGCATTTATACCTACACTCTTTCCACTTCCAGTTGTTCCTGCTATCAAAAGATGTGGTAATTTTTTCAAGTCAGTAACAAAAGGATTTCCAACTATATCTTTTCCAAGCGCTATAGTAAGTGGTGAGGAGGATTTGTTAAATATATCACTTTCCAAAATCTCTTTTAGATAAATAGTTTCTATGTTTTTATTTGGTATTTCAATACCCACAACATCTTTGCCAGGAATCGGAGCTTGTATACGTATCGTTTGAGCCATAAGAGCCATAGCTAAGTCATCTTGCAGGGTTAAAATCTTTGATACTTTTACATAAGGAGCTGGCTTAAATTCAAAAGTTGTAACAACAGGACCTGCATAAGTTCTTATAACATCACCATCGATTTTAAATCTTCTTAATTTTTCAAGTAAATCTGAAATCTTTCTATCGATCTCGGCTTCGTTTATCTGCGCATGTCTTTTTGGCGTATCAACCAAAAAAGAGATTGGAGGAAGCTTATAATCTTTTGGTTTTTCAATCTTTCCTTGCTCTATTTGAGAAAGAAGCCTTTTGTTTTCAGCAACTTCACTTAAAATTTCTACATTTAGATTTGTATTTTCCTTGATATCTTCACCAGCATCATCGTCATCATCAAAGCTAGTTTTTTTATTTTCAGTTTTATTTGTTTTGCTATTAATTACTACTTTAGGATCACCTTCTTCTTGTGTATTATTAATCTCTTCAATAAAAAAAGGTGTAGAATTTTCCTTTGTTTTAAAAGCTTTTTCTATCTCTTCTTCAGCACTTACCTTATCTTTTGATGCTTTTTTTCTAAAAGAGCGTCTCATGTAAGATGGGGTTTCTAGTTTACTCTCCATAATTTTATCTTTTTTATTTTCTCTTTCATCAAAAAATGAGTTATAGGCCGCTATAAAATCATCAATTCCAAAGTTAAATAAGATACATATTGATAAAAATCCTATGGCAATTATAAAAATCCAAATACCAAGCGTTCCTATAAATGCACTTAAAGTATCAACTACAGAGTATCCAAGGTGTCCATTAAGGCTTGTAGGCGAGATAACACTTGCTTGAAACATTAAAGCTGAGAAAAAAAGTAACATGCCAGCTAGGATAACTTCAACTTTTCTAATTGTTACCTTTGGATCTTGGTAAAACAAGAAGCATGGAATAATCAATACAAATGGATAAACGTATGCTAAATAACCAAAAGTTCTAACATTAAATTCGCCTATGGTTTTACCATAAACACCAACAATGCTACTATCTGGTAAAATGGTGGAAATGCCTAAAAATACGAGTAAAGCGATACTAAGTATCAAACCAACTTCTTTTAAAATCTTAAATCCTTTTTACTAACAAACTAACAAACGTGATTATAACTAAAAGATGTTTGATAAACAATAATAGATAAGTTTTTGTTTGATTATGTTATAAAAATTTATATAAATACTTTTTATTACATAGTTAAATACTTAACAATTTGTTTATAATTTTTGTCAAAAGACTATTACATGGGACATTCGAGCATAAAAAAAGTTAAAAAAATATTGTTTTTTATTGAAAAAAAGTGTACAATGTTCCCATATTTCTTATGAAAAGGATTTCGCAATGAAAAAAGCAGAATTTATTCAAGCTGTTGCAGAGAAGGCTGGTCTTTCAAAAAAAGATACTCAAAAAGTTGTTGATGCTTCTTTGGAAGTAATCAAAACTGGTTTATCAAAAGGTAAGAGTGTTAGCTTTATCGGTTTTGGTACATTCAGCACAACTCAAAGAGCTGCAAGAAAAGCTCGTGTTCCTGGTACAACAAAAGTTGTTAATGTTCCTGCAACAAAAGCAGTAAAATTTAAAGTTGGTAAAAAACTTAAAGAAGCTGTTGCAAAATCTAAAAAATAATTATCCAATTATTTAAATTTCGAGAAGCTTAAGAATGCAAAAAATGTGTTCTTAAGCTTTTTTTATTTATAGTTACGTCTTTTTAATGCCTGAGTGGTGAAATTGGTAGACACGCCAGACTCAAAATCTGGTGGTAGCGATATCGTGCCGGTTCGAGTCCGGCCTCAGGTACCATCTTCTTTCTTCATATATTTTAATTTTATTAAATTTATCTTTTAGTTATAATTTATTATCTACTATATTACTAATTAGTATTATAATACTCCAATGTTTTTTATAGGAGTAAATTATGAATAGTAAAACAATACATACATATGATGACAGAACAACAAGGTCAATGAAGACTTGGATTCAACTTTTAAGGTCATTTAAAAGCATAAACACAAAAGAGTTAAACTACATAACAAAATGTGGACTAAGCATGAATCAATTTGAGATTTTAGAAGCTCTGTATCATAAGGGAGATTTAAAAATTGGTGAAATTACTAGGCTTATCATGAGCACTCCTGGAAACGTAACAGTAGTTGTAAAAAATTTATCTCGTGATGGACTTATAGAAATCTCAAAAGACGCAACAGATAAACGCTCGCAAATAGCATCAATCACACCTTTAGGAGAAGAGAAGATAGCTTCAATGTTTGGCAAACACTCACAAAACTTAAAAAGTTTTTTTGATGAGTTTAATGATGAAGAGCTAGATAGCCTATTTGCAATGCTAAGAAGATTATATAAATTTAATAGACAAGAGGAAGAAAAATGATAAAAAGAGTAGATTTTAATGGTTTATTTAAAAGTAAACATGGATGGCTAAATAGTTCTTTTCACTTCTCATTTGCTGAGTATTACAGAAAAGACAATGTGCATTTTGGAGCTTTAAGAGTTATGAATGATGACAACATCGCACCACATACTGGATTTGACACTCATCCGCATAAAGATATGGAAATTTTTACATATATTTTAAGTGGAAAATTAACCCATCAAGACAGCATGGGAAACAAAGAGACACTTGGACGCGGTGATGTTCAATACATGTCAGCAGGAACTGGAGTTTATCACTCCGAAAAAAATGAAAATGATGAAAATTTAAGATTAATCCAAACTTGGATATTGCCAGACGTTTATAACCATACACCAGATTATGGCTCAAAAAGATATACAAAAGAAGATAGATCAAACAAATGGCTTCATATATTAAGTGGTAAAGATAAAAATGCTATACATATAAATCAAGATATAGAAGTGCTTGTAAGCGAACTTGATAGCGAAAAAACTTTAATTTATAAGTTTGAAGATGATAGACAAATTTATCTAAAAGTCATGGAGGGTATGGTTAGTGTCAATGGCGAAAAGCTGTTTTTTGGTGATGCTTGTGAGATAATGGATGAGAGCGAAATCGTTATAAAAGCAGAAGAAAACTCACACTTAATGCTTATAGACTTATCAAAAAACTTTAAATAAGTTTTTATATCAAAAAGAGTCAAAAATAACATTTTTTTGGCTCTTTTCTTTTACATGTAAAGAGATTTTGCCACAAAAAATGTTTACATGTAAGAATTTATGCCTACAAACTATTTTATAAAATCTGGTAAATTCTTTCGCAAGATATATCTTATAACAAACATCGCTATAACTGAACTTGCACCACCAACTAAAACAGCAAAAACTCTATCAAGCGCAACATCTTTTTCAGAAATCATCCCTGAAGATGAAATCATAAATATAATAGCTAAAGTCATAAATGTTATAAATACCGAGTAGTCTTTGTTTGAATACGCATAAACCAAAAATATACAAACAAAAGCTTCAAAAGAGAAAATATATGCATTTTCACCAAACAAATAAGCAGCACATCCGGCTATTAAAAAGCCAGCTATCGTACCAATCAAATATTTTCCAGAAACCAAAAGCGTATTATTTAGATTTGGTTTTAGGGTAAGCAAAATCGTCACATACGCCCAATATCCATAATTAATTTTAAACACATGAACCACAAAAGAAGCAATCAAAACAGTTATACCAGTTGCTAAACCCATAGTTAAGTACTGTTTTTTTGCGTTAAAATTTCCAACCAACTTTGCGAAAAATGTTAGATTTAATTTATTTCTATGGAAAGAAAATCTGTACAGGAAAAATACTATAAAGAAAAACTGCAACAAACCACCAGCAAATACTAAAAGTGTTCTTTGTAAAGACGAGATAAAATCTCCAGGATACGAACTAGCAAGAAAGAAAGCTATACACCATTGCAAGATTACCCACCAAGCATTTTGCGACAGATAACCAAAAATAGCACAATTTACACTCAAAACAAAGGCAATGCTTAAAAATACTGGCAAGGAAGTACCAAAATATGAACCAAGAAAAGTTGAAAAACTCATCCCAATAAGAGCTATTATCATAGGTGCATACCTATGCTCGTCTATCCTTTTATTTGCCCCAAAACCAACGTTAAAAGCTCCAGCTGTTGCAATTGAAACTTCAAGCATTGAGTTAGTTAAAAAACCAAGCAGATAGAGAACAACAAAGCATGGCATCGAGTAAGTGGCTATGATAAAATTTTTCTTGTCAGCCTGCGTTCTAAAAAAATGCAACATAAAAACTCTCTTGGTGAAATTGAGTTCGTATTGTATCTTTTAATTGTTAAAAATTGTTGGGTAAAATGCCTAAAAGGTTTAAAATGTTAAAAAGATATCTTATTTTACTAGCTACTACGCTAACTTTTATTATTGCAAACGACAATATAACTTATTTCATTCAAAATCCACCTCCAAAACCAGCTAAAAAACAAAATAACACAACAAATGCAAACATAAAAGAGGTTGGCTTTGATGAGAAGTTTGACGCTTATTTTAAGTGCAGACGAGATGAATTTAGGCATGATGATTGTGGAAAATACATAAGAAATAGATACTTTGATGTTGATGTAAGTGATGGAAGATTTGGGATTGGTGTTAGATAACCCTACTCCATCTCCAAATTTTGTAAAATCATATCTTCACCTTCTATCATCTTAACTTCATAACTCCCACATTTTGGGCAAACAAACTCATTTTGTGTTAGCTCACTTGTCTCTCCACACTCAAAACAAGCTATCTTTATATCTTCAAGCTTTACTACAAGTTCTGCATTTTCACAGATAGTTTTTTCTTTAAAAGTATCAAAGGTTATCTCAAAAAAATGAGGCTCAATACCACTTAGTTTTCCAAGTCTTACTTCAACTCTTAAAACCTTTGTTGCGCCGTTTTTATGGGCTACTTTTTCACATAAATCAATAAGTGAATTAACGATGGATAGTTCATGCATTAGCAAATCCTAGGCAGCAGTTCGCCCTTTGGAAGCTCTAAAAATCTGCTAGTTCCCCAAGGAGTTTTTAAAACAACATGTGATTTATACTTATCTTTTACTTCGCCTATAACTCTTGCATTTTTTGTCTCATAAAACTTCGATAAAATTTCCACAGTTTTTTCTGCATCTTCATATTTAACCGCAAGCACCATGGTTCCTTCATTCGCAAATTCGTAAGGTTCAAAACCAAACATTTCACAAATTCCTTTTACCTCATCTTTTACTAAAATACTCTCTTCGTTTATCTCTATCTCAACATTTGAAGCTTTCGCCCATTCGTTTAAAACTGCACTCAAACCGCCTCTTGTTGCATCTCTAATTGCTTTTGGTTTTATGCCTTCTTTAAAAAGTTCATTTATAGGATGAAAAAGTGAAGCGCAATCACTTTTTAAATCTACTTTGATATCTAAATCTTCCCTTGAAGCTAAAATACAAGCTCCATGGTTTCCTATCTCGTTTGTTACGATTATAACATCGCCATTTTCAAGATTGTGCGAAGAGATATTTGGACATATTATCTCACCGATACCAGAAGTGTTTATAAAAATCTTATCAGCAGCTCCTTTTGGAACTACCTTTGTATCCCCACAAACTATTTTTGCATCACTTTTTTTAAGCTCTTCACTCATTGATATAACGATTTTTCCTAAATCGGATAATAAAAAGCCCTCTTCAATTATAAAACCAACACTTATAAAAAGCGGTTTTGCTCCAACGCTTACTAAGTCATTCACCGTTCCAGCGATTGCAATCTTTCCTATATCTCCACCGTTAAAAAATAGAGGTGTAACCACAAAACTATCTGTTGTAAAGGCTATACTGCTTTTTACATGTAAAGTGGCAGCATCTTCATTTTTTGCCAATATTTCATTATTGAAATGCTTATAAAATATATCGGCTATTAGAGTTTGCATCTCTTCTCCACCGCCACCAAAACTAAGCAGTACTCTATCTTCCATCCATACTTCCTAAAAATTTTCCATATTTATAATACGCTGCACAAGCACCTTCACTTGAGACCATACATGAACCCATAGGAGCTGTTGGCGTACAGGCTTTTGCAAACACTTTGCAATCATAAGGCTTTTTATTGCCTTTTAGTATTTCCCCACAAAGACAGAGTTTATGATCATCGATAGGTGTTGTTGATAAAAATTCACTAAAAATCTTTTCAGCATCAAGATAGGCAAACTCATCTCTTAATTTTAATGCGCTTTTTGGAATGTCTCCAAGCCCACGAAAGCGAAAACTTTTCCTTAAACAAAAGTATCTATCTATCATCTCTTTTGCTTTTATATTGCCATCTTTACTAACCGCCCTACTATACTCATTTTCTACTTCACATCTTCCATCATTAAACTGTCTTACTATTTGAAGGATTGAAGCCATAACATCGCTTGGCTCAAAGCCTGCTACTACAACTGGAGTTTTGTATTTTTCAACGATTGAAGTAAATATATCGTATCCAGTTATAACACTTACATGAGAGGGTCCTAAAAATGCGTCTATCTTTGCATCGCCACTTTGCATGATAGCGTGAATTGGCGGGGGAACAAGTACATGATTTATGTGAAAATAGATATCTTTGATATTTTCTTTTATAACTCTTTCAACCAAAACGGCACTCATTGGAGTTGTTGTCTCAAAGCCAATAGCAAAAAAAACTATCTTTTTGTCTGGATTTTCTTGTGCGATTTTTAAAACTTCCAATGGCGAATACAAAGCTCTGATATCAAATCCGTCAGCACGCAAAGCTTGAAGTGAAGTTTTGCTTCCAACAACTCTTATCATGTCTCCTAAAGTTGCCAATATAACATTTGGTATTTGTGCTAAAGCTATAGCTTGGTCAATCCTCTCTTTTGGCATAACACAAACTGGACAGCCCGGACCGTGAACAAAATTTATATTTTTTGGCAAAAGCGACGATATACCATACTTCATGATAGTATGAGTATGTCCTCCACAAACTTCCATTACATTTAACTCTCTAGTTGCCTCTTTATGAATTAATTTGCTTAGAGTTTTTATATGTTCTGGATTTCTATAAGCTTCAATTAGATTTGTTGTCTGCAAATCCCATGTCTCCCTCTAGCGCATCTATATCGCCATTTTTCATCTTTTTTGCTATTTCTTCATATATAGCAATGCTTTCTAATGCATCTTCTTCATCAATCTTTCCCATAGCAAAACCAACATGAATCAAAACATACTCGCCAACTTTTACCTCTTCGTCTATTAAATCAAGGCTAACCTTTCTTGTAACTCCAAGCGTATCAACAGTTGCGACATTGTTTTCATCTATGTGTTTTACACGAGATGGTATAGATAAACACATCCTTTTATCCTCTTAGAGATTTTTTCATCTTAAGGTAATTAACCCATTTGTCAATTCCCTTTTTAGATTTGCTATCAATCTCCATGATATCAACTTTTGGGTTTAATTTTCTTGCCTCTTTTATGGCGTGCTCTACTCTAAAATCAAAATGTGGCAACAAATCGCATTTAGTTAAAAGTAAAACATCAGCATTTTTAAACATAACTGGATATTTTGCTGGTTTGTCATCACCTTCTGGAATGGAAAGTAGTACAACATTTAAGTGAGTCCCAACATCATAACTTGCTGGACAGACTAAATTTCCCACATTTTCAACAAAAACTATATCAAGTCCTTGTAGCGGCAAATGATGTAACGCTTCATGAACCATAAACGCATCCAAATGACAGGCTTGTCCAGTTGTTATCTGATAAGCTGGAGCTCCTTTTTTTATAATCCTATTTGCATCTTGATTAGTTTCTAAATCTCCCTCAATAACGCCAATCTTCAAGCTCCCCTCTTCTATGGTTGCTTCTAAAAGCGTTGTTTTTCCAGCTCCTGGACTACTCATGAGATTAATCGCAAAGATACCATGCTCTTCAAAATGCTCTCTATTTGAGATAGCTTCTTTATCATTTGCATCTAGGATTTTTGTTATAACCTGTATAGTTTTTTTATCTTTTAACTCTGGATTTTCGTGATTATGGTGATGATGATGTTCATCACCGTGTTCGTGTTTATGCTCATGAGAGCTAATCGAACATCCGCAATCTTTACACATATTTTCTCCTACTAATTTTATTTTTCTTACGAAACTGGAATGGCAGCTTTTACAAGCTTTGCAAATTTTACGCCTTTTAGTCCGCTTATCTTTTGAGCAAATTCGACTATATCGTTTACCATACCTTTTATCATGATGGTCTCAAGGCAATTTTCGTGATTTACATGTACATGCGTGTTGCACATGATTTCTATATTTGCATCGTGCTGAATGTCTGTGATTTTTTGTATTAAATCATTTTGGTGATGAGTGAAGATAAGCGTTAAAACTCCGATAACTTCATCATATCCTTTTTCCCATTCATCTTTTACGATTTTTTCTCTTATTAAATCCCTTATAAACTCACTACGAGAAACATAGCCTTGCTCTAAAACTTTATCATCAAGCTCACTTAAAAGTTGCTCTGGAAGTGAAACCGTAAATCTTATCGTTTTTTCCATTTTTTTATTTTCCTTAGATAAATAATACTTGATGTAATTTTAGTATTATTTTATTAATCTTTCATATTTAAAGCGTAAACCATTTGACCAAGTGAAATACTTGAGTCATTTACACTTAAAACTGATGGCACAAAATAGTCTATTTTCTCTTTTTTAAACTCTTTTATGATGAGTAGAAGCAAAGTTTTATTTTGAAAAACTCCACCACTAAGTACAACTTTTTTACCATACTTTTTAGCAAAAAATAGCACTATATCTTTTAATGTATTGAAAAATTTTGATACAGCAACTCTTGGCTCATCAACTAAAATAGCAAGCAAAATATTATTGATATCAATCTGATTTAAATTATTTATATGATATACATAACTTGATGTTATCTCTTTGTCATACAAGGCTTCAAGCATTAAACCACTCTCACCATCATAACTAACTTGTTTTTTCTTTAAAATAATCGCAGCAACTCCATCAAACAATCTTCCAATAGAACTGCAACTAAACACATTTATGTTTTTTAAAAATGAGTGTTCAAGCATTTTGTATTTTTCTTTATCAAATCCATCTAAAAACTCTTTTACATGTAAATCATTTTTGAGTTCATAAAGAAGTGAAAAAGCGATTTTGTCTATATGTTTTATACTACTTTCACCAAGAAGTTTAAAAGGTTTAAGACTTGCAACTCTTTTATACTCTTTTTGTGTGCAAAGAAAAAACTCTCCTCCCCAAATAGTTCCATCATCACCATACCCTGTTCCATCCCAAGAAATGCCCAAAATATCTTCATTTAAACCATACTCAAACATGGCTGAGAGAATGTGAGTGTAGTGATGTTGCACTTGTAAAAGAGGTAAATTTTGCTTTTTAGCAAAAAGAGTAGAAGCGTAGGTTGGATGTTTATCACAAACTAGAAGCGTAGGCTCAAAGTCGTAAAATCTCTTAAATGTTTCTATAGTTTTTTGATAAGCTTCAATGCTTGCTATATTGTCCAAGTCTGCTATATAAGGACTTATAGTTATCTTTTTATCTTGATATATAGCGATGGTACTTTTTTGATGAGCACCCAAAGCAAGTATTTTTTCTTTACATGTAAAGTTTGTTTTAAAGCTTTTTGGTGCTAAACCTCTTGAAACTCTTAAATATAGTGGCTTTTTGTCAACGATTTGCAAAACACTATCATCACTAAAATTTACAATGTCTCTATCAAAATCCACATAGCAATCGATGATATTTCCAAGCTTTTCTTCAAGATCTTGACTATCTGTGATGATAGGTTCACCGCTTAAATTTGCACTTGTTGCGATGATTGGACTGTTTAAATACTCAAAAAGTTTTACATGTAAAGGAGTATAGGGCAAGAAACATCCAAGTCTGTCAATATTTGGAGCTATATTTTTTGCTAAAGATATATCATCTTTTTTATAAAGTAAAACTATCGGTCTTGCTTGAGACAGTAACTCTTTTTCTTCAAATTCATCCACAAAACAGTGTTTTTTTATCTCTTCAAGATTTTTAAACAAAAGTGCAAAAGGTTTAGTCTCTCTTCTTTTTTTCTCACGTAAAAGTTGCACTGTTTTTTCATTTATTGCATCGCAGATTATATGAAAACCGCCCATTCCTTTTAGTGCAACTATCTTGCCATTTTTTATGGCTTGTGAGAGTTTTAACAGTGGTTCAATTAGAGTTTTTGTTTTTGTCTTTAAATCTACAAACTCTATCTTTGGGCCACATTTTGGACAACTTATGGGTTGTGCGTGATATCTTCTATTTAACGGGTTTTCATACTCCGCCCTACACTCTTCACACATCTCAAATTTATTCATCGAAGTATTTGCTCTATCATAAGGAACCGTGTAAGTTATAGAGTATCTAGGTCCACAATTTGTACAATTTATAAGAGGATAGCCAAAACGCCTATTTTTTTTATCCAAAAATTCGCTCAAACAATCATCACACATCGACATATCAGGACTTATAGCTGTTGATTTATTTTGATTTTCCCTGCTTTGTATGATTTGAAAATTTTGATAGTTTTTAAAATTTACCTCTTTTACATGTAAACTATCTAACTGTGCTAAAGGCGGCAGATTGGATTTAAATTCATCTTCAAAAAGCTTTATATTTACACTTTCTCCCTCTAGCTCAAACAAAACTCCATCACTTGAATTTTGCACAAATCCTTTCAAGTTATACTTAATGGCTAAAGAGTAGACAAAAGGGCGAAATCCAACTCCTTGAACAATGCCTTTTGCTTCGTATTTTTTCGTTATTTTCATTTAAAACTCTAGTGGCAACTCTTTGTTGAATTTCACTTTGTGATTTACTGACATATGTTTTATACAAAGTGAGGAGAATTTTCTCTCACTAAAAAGCGAGCCACAAAGTGCAATATTTTGACTTTTTAAAGCTTCTTTGTATCTATCAGATAAATCTGATATAAAAAACACTAAGCTTTCAATAAGCCCAAAAGATAGTAACATATCATCAACATCAGCCATTTTGTAACTTATAGCGCTTCTTATTAACTTATAAGTATCAAATGAAGTTTTTAAATTGTTTTCGTTTTCTAACTTATAATCAAATCTTGGTCCTTTTTCGCCAGCAAAAAGTTCTGCATTTTCTAAAAGTTTTTCCGCTGCATTTTCTAAATTGTCGCTAAAACCAAAGATTGAAGAGATGATTTTAAAAACATTGTATAAGTTTTTTGGAGAATTTTCGTCCAAAGAAAGCTTTTCTATTGTTTTATAAATATCACTAAATTTTGTTTTATAATTTTCAATCAATCTTTTTGCATTTTCATCTTGCGATTTTATATCTTCAAGTATTTCAACAATAGAAGACTTATATTCTAAACCCACAAAGTCCAAAAGTCCGCTTTGTTCATCAAAAAACATTATATTGTCAGCCTTAGTTTTACTAAGAAAAAATCCGATACTTTTTTCGCTAAATAAACTATTTTCTCTTAAAACTGATACGAAACTTCTGTGCGAAATCTCTTTTATAGACTCTAATTTTTCTAAATTTGTTGATTTGCCCAAATAATTATTTTGCGATTTTATTAAAACTTCGCCATTTTCTAAAACCACAACTTCGAATGGTTTTTGTTTCTTAATGTCTCCAAAAAAACGAAGTGTAGCAACGCCCTCTTTTTGTTTTGAAAGTAAGACAAAATCAACTCCTTTTTCAAAAAGAGTAAGAGATAAAAGATACAAAAATAGATCATTTGCCAAGCCGATTTTTACAAATCTTGAAAAATCTGGGTATTTTGAGCTAAAAACCAAGCTTGTGCTTAATTTTAAAAGTGGTTTTTCAAGCGAGGCAAGAGCTAAAATTTCGCTATTTTTTATCACAACCATCCTATCAACAACGCTTAAATCCGTTGGCATAACAAAAAAGTCATCAAAGTTTTTGTGATTTTCTAGAGTTGAGACAAAAAAAGTACCGTTTGTAGTTTTTATATTTGCACCATTTTTTGTAATTTCATCTGAGAGTTTTACAAATGCACTTTTAAAATTGTCATTAAACTCTATATTTTCATTTTTACATGTAAAAGCTAAAGGAGGAAAAATATCTGGGTTTTGTCCTATTTCATTTTTAATAAATGGATTAAACTCCTCTTTTGCTCTTTTTGCGGTAAGATTTGTAAAGGGGAGTGTTATATCGCAAAGTGATAATTTGCTATTTTCCTCAAACTCTTCGCTAACATAAACCTTTGTATCTTTTAAAAAGATAGAAATAGGCAAATTGTTTGATAAATCATCCGAAAAACGCAAAAAATCATCTTCATTAGCGTTTACATGTAAAAATATTTTATCTTTCTCTTTTGTGATGCTAAAATCTAAATTATCACTCTTAGCAAAGTAGTAGAGAAAGTTTTCTAAAACTGCATTATTTGAAATGTAGGTAAATTCGTAAGTAAAAATCATAAAACCTCTCTTGCATTAAAACTATTTGCAACTTCTTGTATATCTAAATCTTCATATAGTGTTTCAACTTCAAATCCAAGCTCTTTGATGTGTTTGACAAATATTTTTTCCATCACTTTTGAGCCTTTTTTCACTTCACTACTCAAACTTAAACTAGTTCCGCCAACAACCTTTGGAATGATACCCAAAACAGAAGTTTTTGGTCTATCACCTACTAAATCCATCATAGTTAAAGTTTGAAGCATTTCAACCTCATGAGCACTTCCTTGCCAAGAGATTTTCTTTGGAATTTTTTCAAAATCAAAGAAGTAAACATCCCCTATTTTGCTATCGTCTGCACTGATGCAATCAAGTAAAATAACATAATCATACCTTGCCATGATTGGTATCAAGTGTTCAGCCATGGTTCCACCATCAACAAAATCAAGAGTGTGTTCTTTTGAAGTAAATTTGTATTTTTTTTGTAAAAAGTAACATAAATGAACTCCGATACCTTCATCGGAGAACATTATGTTACCAATACCAAGAGTTAGTATTTTCATACTATCTTAATGTTCAGCTTTTTTAAATTTATAACCGCTAAATACAGCGTCCATCGCACCTTCTTTGCCTTTTATGGAGTTGAAAACTGCCATATAAACGTGGATAGGCACAAAGATTAAAAATCCCCACATACATATATGATGGATAACTCTAACATTTGCAAGTCCACCAAACAAAGCTTCAAAGTAACGCATTATATTATAAAGTGCACCGCCTAAGCCTTCATGATATACATGTACATATAAAATAAGTCCTGTTAAGCTAATAAGTATAAGTAAGCCATATACAAATATATAAGATACAAACTGTAAAGGATTATATACACCTCTTAAATGAGGATGTGGCCCCATGAAGAGGTAGTATTTAATTTGAGCAATCCAAATCTTAGGACTTAAACAATCAAGCAAAGAGACTCTCTCTAGTTTTCCAGCATGACTTCTGTCAAAGAAAAACAGATATATTTTAAAGATAGTCGCACCAATCAATACAAATCCGAAGATTTGGTGCCACATTCTTATCTTTGCTTGCAAAAACAGCGTTGGCTCATCTGCTACATCTGGGGATATAAACACATAAGCGATATAAAATCCTGTTGTGATTAAAACAATCATACAAAAAAATCTTATCCAGTGTGTCCATCTAAGACCTTTGGAAAATTCGTACTCTGTTTCACGACTATTTTTTAACATCTTTTGCTCCTTAGCAAGCATCAAGCGATACTTTATACGAACTAAGCTCATTGCCTTTTGTATCCATCACATGCACTGCACACGCTATACAAGGGTCATAAGAGTGGATAATTCTTACAATTTCAAGAGGTTTTGACAAATCAGCAAGTTTAAGACCAATAAGAGATTCTTCATAAGGTCCACGAACCCCTTTTGCATCTTTTGGTGAAGCATTCCAAGTAGAAGGAACAACTGCAGAATAATTCTCAATAGCTCCATTTTTTATTCTAACCCAGTGACTAAGAGTTCCGCGTGGTACGTGACCGATATATCTTCCTTTATACTCTTTTTTAAGATCAATCTTATATGGAGCACAAGTTGTCTCATCAACCTTTAAGTTTGCTACTAAATTGTTAAACGCGATAAGTCCATTATCTGCAACAACCTTTGCTTCAAGCATACGTGCAGCAGTACGTCCAAGAGTTGAGAAAACAGCAGTTATAGGCAAGCCTGTATCTTTTAAAAATTGATCAACAACTTTTACTACTCTTTCATTACCTTTTGCGTAATTTACGACTATGTTCGCAAGTGGTCCTACTTGCATTGGAAGTCCATCGTATCTTGGAGCTTTTATCCAAGAGTATTTACCTTTTTCATCAACAACTTTTGAGTGAGACATTTTGCCATCACCATCAACGGTGTCAGCATCTTTATAACCTGTAAAGTTTGGATTTTGCTTTCCATCATAAGGATGAAGTGGTTCGTTATCTTTATACCAAGCGTGAGTTGCCTCTTCTGTGATTTTGCTCTCATCGAGTTCATAAACCTTGCTTATATCTCCATTTAGGATAATTCCACTATCAAATAACCAATCATTTTGTGCAACTTGAAACTCTTTATGCGTAAAGAGGTTTGCAACACCCATACCAGCATTAACGCTTGCCTCTTTTGCATACGCCTTTCCTGCCATGACCAAATCTGGATAGTAAGCACGATTTACAAAGTCTGCAATCTCTTGGAACTTAACCAAATATTCACCAAGACGAGATGGAGATTGTAAATCCATTATACATGTAACTCCGCCAACCGTTAAACTTTGTGGATGAGGTTGTTTTGCGCCAAATATAGCCATCATCTGAGCAACTGTTCTTTGGATTTTTAGGCACTCTAAGTAGTGTGAAAGTGCTATCAAGTTTTGCTCTGGTGTTAATTTGTATGTATTATGTCCCCAGTAAGCATTTGCAAATGGTCCAAGATTTCCTTTTTTTACAAAACCTGTAACCTTAGCTTGAACTGCTTTTAAATGGTCAGCTCCTGTTGCTATTGGAAAATCTGTATATTTAAAAGCTTCATCACTTGCCTTTTTTGGGTCAGCACTAAGAGCTGAAACGATATCAACCCAGTCAAGTCCGTGTAAGTTATAAAAGTGAACTGGATGGTCATGCAAGAAAAGAGCATTATTCATCAAGGTTCTTGTAAGAATAGCATTTAATGGTGGAGTGATGCCAAGCGCATCTTCAACCGCCATAATACCTGCTTTGTAGTGTGAATATGTACAAACACCACAAATTCTTTGCACCATAAAACCCGCATCTCTTGGATCGCGTCCTTTTAAAATTTCCTCAATACCTCTCCATAAAGTTGCAGTTGAGTAAGCTTCTGTGACTACATTGTTATCATCAACAATAACTTCAACTCTTAAGTGTCCTTCTATTCTTGTTATCGGATCTACTATAATTCTTTTACTCATGTTATTGCCTTAATTTTTATCTTTTTTAAATGCAGTAACTGCCGCGTGCGCTGCTATACCAACTGCTACTAGTGTTAAAACTGCAACACCTACTCTATCAGCTGTTTTATCAGCTCCTAAACCATAAAGTGTATTATAAAGTCTATCCCCAAGAGGTTCTTCAAGTGGTCCCATGGTATCCCAAAAGCTTGGCTCGCTACAACCAATACAACCATGTCCTGCTTGAACTGGCCAAGATGTATGTTGATTAAATCTCTCACGGGAACAGTTGTTAAATGTGTAAGGTCCCTTGCAGCCTACCTTGTATAAACAGAAGCCTTTTTTTGCACCCTCATCACCAAAATGTTGAACAAACTCTCCAGCATCAAACCTACCTCTTCTCTCACACAAGTCATGGATTCTAAGTCCATAAGCCCATTTTGGACGATTGTAAACATCAAGTGCTGGAAGTTCTCCAAACAAGATAAAATGAAGCACGTTTCCAACTATGTTTTTTTCACTTGGAGGACAGCCTGGAACGTTTATAACTGGTTTATTTGTAATTTTGCTAAGAGCTTGTGCATTTGTTGGATTTGGATGAGCAGCTTGAATACCACCAAAGCTAGAACAGGTTCCAATAGCAAAAATAGCGGCTGCATTTGCTGAAGCATCTCTTGCATGCTTTGCGCCCTCTTTCGCATGTGGTCCAATAGTTAGATAAAAGTCGCTGCTTCCAGCTGGAATACCGCCTTCAACTAATAATATATACTGACCTTTATATTTCTCAATTGCACTTTCTAAATTTTGTTCAGCTTGCCATCCAGCTGCTGCCATGATAGTTTCATGATACTCTAAAGAGATATAATCAAATATTAAGCTATCGATTGATGGAGCATCGGTTCTAAGCAAACTCTCACTACAGCCTGTACACTCTGCCATATGAAGCCAAATAACAGGAAGTCTATCGCTAAGTTCAGCAGCTTGTGCGATAAGTGGCGTAAATGTTGCTGGCAATGATAGCGCTGCTGTCATACCTGCCGCCCATTTCATAAAATCTCTTCTTGAGATACCTTTTTCTTC
>JBKECC010000106.1:0-9023 GCA_047974135.1 Campylobacteraceae bacterium
TTTTTTGGATTCATGTTCGAATTAACCTTGAATCTTATTAGGAACTAAAAAAAACATAATTGGCAGTTATTATCTTTTAAAAATATTTGTGACAAGAAAAGTAAATATAAAATCATTACACTTATAATTTTATTCGCAACATATATCACGTTTTTCTATTATAGTTTTCAATTAATGGGGAGGGAAACTTTTGAATATATACTTATAGCAATTATTGTTTTTTTTTGGTTTTTAACAATATGGCTTCTTGGCTATGATAGAGAAGTTAGAAAAATAATAGTTATAATAATATTTGTTTTAACGGTAATACTAACTTATATACAACCTTATATATTTATGAATCTATATTCTGCTGGCTTATACACAATAGGAATAGGTGGCGGTTTAAAAATAACAATTATTGATATAAATAATAATATATACAAAAAAATTTAATATTTATGTCGCCAACATATATTTATACTAGCAACAACACTCAAGAAAATAATAACAGTAATATTGACTATGCTGAGAATGTTTCATATAATACTACTTTAAAATTCAACTTTAAAGTTAATAAAAATAATTCAAATATTACCGCCATAAATAAAGATAATATTAAGGAATTTTATATTGAAGAAGCAAAAATGAGTAATATAATAAATTTTTTATATAAAACAAAAAATAGATAATATAGATTTTTTGTGTATTTTATAAATAAATAGACATATTCTTTTTGTAAAATTACTTACACACTAAAAGTTATTTTTAAATTATAGATAAAATTGTTGAAAAACAGCAGTATAGATAGAGAGTTTAAAAGCTCTCTATTTTTATCTGTTTTGAGTTTAGTTTTTTAACGACTAACGTTTTCGTACTCAATATTTACAGTACATAAAACTTTTTGAATTCTATTTCCATCAATCTCTAAAACTTTGAAGGTAAATGGTCCTGCATTTATCACATCATCAACCTCTGGTAAACGACCAAGTTCGTTAAATACAAATCCACCAATTGTTAGTATCTCATCTGAGTCGTCGAGTTTATAATCGAGTATCTCACAAACACTTTCCATGTCAAGCATACCATCAAATTCATAAGTGTTGTCATCTATCTTTACGTATTCTTCGGATTTTGTGTCGTGTTCATCAGATATATCGCCCATAATCTCTTCTAAAATATCTTCCATTGTTAAAAGCCCAGCAGTTCCACCAAACTCATCTACAACGAGTGCTGTGTGAATTTGCTCTTTATTCATCTTAGCCAATATGTCCGCTATGGACATATTTTCAGGAACATAAATCATAGGTCTTACAAGCGTTGAAAGATCCTTCGTAGGCTCCTTAGATAGTATATTGACAAGCAAATCTCTTAAGTGAATCATACCTATTGGGTTATCTTTATCTTCTTTACAGATTGGGTATCTTGTGTGTCTTGTCTCAAGCACAGTCTCTATGCTCTCTTCATAACTATCTTCAACGTACAGAGATACGATATCTTTTCTTGGAGTCATAACCTCTTCTGCTACGGTATCGGAAAAACTTACTGCATTCTTTATGATTTCGCTTTCAACTGAGTCTATAAAACCACCTTTTAAACTCTCATTTACGATGATTTTTATCTCCTCTTCTGAGTGTCCTTGCTCCCCTGCTTCACCTGCTGGATGAATGCCTAGTCTTCTTAGGAAAAATGCAGCTATAAAATCAAAAGTTTTTATAAGTGGATACAGAAGTATCCAGAACCAATACAGTGGCTTTGCTATCACTAATGACGATTTTTCACTTTTTGCTATCGCTATAGACTTTGGTACAAGTTCACCCAAAACTACGTGTAAAAGAGTGATAAATGTAAAAGCTATGATAAAACTAACTGTATGAATTAGTGTAGGGTTATCTCCAACTATGTTTGATAAAGGGGAGTATAAAAGCTTTGCAACCGCTGGCTCGCCTATCCAACCAAGGCCAAGCGATGAGAGTGTGATACCAAGCTGAGTAGCGCTTAGGTAGGTATCAAGAGAGTTTGACATTCTAAGAGCAAGTTTAGCGTTTGTTACGCCATTTTTTACTAACTCTTCAAGCTTTGACTTTCTTACTTTTACAATTGCAAATTCCGATAAAACGAAAAAACCATTTAAAAACACCAAAAAGAACGCTAAAAAAAGCATCCCTATCGACTGGGGTTCTGGCAAAATTTATCCTTTGTTTTTTCTACTTTTACATGTAAGTTTTTTACATGTACAAATATAGATTTTTAAAATTAAACGTATATTCTATCATAAATTGATATAAATGTTTGAAAGAGATACTGTTTTTCTTTACATGTAAAGAGTTTGAAGAGCCTAAATATAGGCTCATCTTTGATTAAAATTAGATAACAGATTTAACCGTTTCTGGGTTGTCTAATGTATATTTAAATTTTTCCATATCGATTTGTTTATCCCAAGCACCAACAACAACTGCAGCAACCGCATTTCCACAAAGGTTACCAACAGCTCTCATCTCACTCATAAACTTATCAACACCAAGCAAAATCGCTACTGCTGCAACTGGAATAGTTGAAGGCGTATCTTGTGGAAGTGAAGAGAGTGTACCAGCTAGAACGATAAACCCTGAACCAGTAACACCAACGGCACCTTTTGAGGTAACCATCAAGATTAAGATAACTCCTAATTGCTCTAGTAAAGATAGGTTTACGTTTACTGCTTGAGCTAAAAATATAATAGAAAGTGATAGATAGATGTTCGTACAATCAAGGTTAAACGAATATCCAGTTGGAAGAACAAGTCCTGTAACACCTTTGCTTACTCCAGCACCCTCTAGTTTTCTCATAAGAGGCGCTAGTGCGCTTTCGCTTGAACTTGTTGCAAAAACGATTAACAACTCTTTGTGTATATAGTACATAAACTTGAAAATACTAATTTTAAAGAAGTACATGATAGCACCAAGCACTACAAATATAAACACTAAACAAGAAGCAAGCATAACAAGCAACAATCCTCCCATGTTTATAAGAGCACCGATACCAAATGTACCAATCAAGAACGCCATCGCACAAAAAGACGCAACAGGACTAAACCACATAAGCCATTTAAGAATCACGAAGAAAAAATCTTGTGCAATTTCCAAAGGTTTTAAGATTTTTGCTTTGTACTTTCCAGCAAAAGCTGAAAGCAAAATAGCAACAACTAATGCCATAACTAAAACTTGAAGTGTTTTACCTGTTAAAAATGGGCTTACAACATCAATATAAGGTATAAATCCAAAAGCCAAACCATAATTTGGTATAGCACCTTTTAATACTGAAAGAACACCAGAATTTCCACCACTTGCTGTTGCTGCATATTTCGCAACGCTTTCAACACTTTTTGGATCAAGTAGTGTAACATCAACGTTCATGCCAACTCCAGGAGCTAAAACGTTTCCAAATAGTATACCTATAGCAAGTGCGATGGTACTTACGATTTCAAAGTATATAAAAGCTTTAAATCCGATAGAACCAACCTCTTTTAAACTCTCTAATCCCACAATACCAAGGATGATTGTTAAAAAGATAATAGGACCAACGAGCCACTTTAAGACTTTAATGAAGATATCGATACCAGTTTTAACTTTTATCTCTCCCCCACCAAGTATTGAGTACTCAAACTTCCACTTTACTATTTCTGGGAATATATACCCCAAAATAATACCGAGCGTAATACCAAAAATAACCCAAAAAACTAAACTTTTTAGTGTATAGTCAACCCAGGTTTTTTTCTTTTTTTCATAGGTAGGTGCATGTGTATGCATTAATGTTTCTCCTTTTACTTTGACAGTTAGAAATTATAAATTGTAGTAAATACGAGAATAATAAATAGTATGTTAAAAGTGTTATTTTTGCATAGAAGTAGTTACCAAAGGAAACAATTGTGTAACTATTCTATACAAATCATATAAGAAGTTTATATTAGATGATTGATTTTACAGTTTCAGGATGGTCTAATGTATACTTAAATTTCTCCATATCAATCTGTTTATCCCATGCTCCAACGACAACTGCAGCAACCGCATTTCCGCAAAGATTTCCAACAGCTCTCATCTCACTCATGAATTTATCAACACCAAGTAAAATCGCAACCGTAACGGCTGGAATACCGTATTCTGGCACAGATTGAAGCGTACCAGCTAAAACTATAAACCCTGAGCCAGTAACACCAACAGCACCCTTTGAGGTAACCATTAAGATAATTAAAATACCTATCTCTTGAGAGAGAGTCAAAGGAACATTTATGGCTTGAGCCAAGAAAATAACCGAAAGCGCTAAATATATATTTGTACAATCCAGGTTAAACGAGTATCCAGTCGGAAGAACAAGCCCTGTTACACCTTTATTTATACCTGCACCTTCTAACTTTCTCATAAGAGGTGCTAATGCACTTTCACTTGAACTTGTTGCAAAAACGATTAATAACTCTTTATGTATGTATCTCATAAATTTAAAAATGTTGATTTTAAAGAATGCTGTGATGATTCCAAGAACGCCAAAAATAAATGTAAGACATGAAACAAGCATAACAAGTAGCAACCCACCCATATTTATAAGTGAACCAATACCAAATTTGCCAATCAAAAACGCCATCGCACAGAATGACGCAACCGGACTAAACCACATAAGCCATTTAAGTATGAAAAAGAAAAAATCTTGTGCTTTTTCTAAAGGTTTTAGTATAACTGGTCTATATTTACCGCCAAAAGCAGAGATTAAAATAGCAAGAGTTAATGCCATAAAAAGAACTTTTAGTGTTTGTCCTTTTAAAAATGGATTTACTATATCTATATATGGAACAAAACCCCAAGCTAATCCATAATCTGGAATTGCACCTTTCAATACACTCAAAACTCCACTCTGACTATTTGCCGCAGCTGCTGCGTACTGAGCAACGCTCGAGGCATCAAGAGTTGAAGGGTCAACGTTCATGCCACTTCCTGGAGCCAAAACATTTCCAAAGAAGATACCAATAGCAAGAGCAACAGTACTAACTATTTCAAAATATATAAAAGCTTTTAAACCAATAGAGCCAAGCTCTTTTAAACTCTCTAATCCAACTATGCCCAAAATGATTGTTAAAAATATGATAGGTCCAACAAGAAGTTTTAACACTTTTATGAAGATATCTATACCACTTTTAACCGTTATGCTAAAGTCGCTAGTGATTTGTAAAGACCAATGATTTACTATATCAGCGTGAAAATAACCAAAAAATACACCAGCTATAATAGCGACAACAACCCAAAACACCAAACTTTTTAAAGTATAATCTTTCCAAGTTTTAACTTTCAACGGTTCGATAACTCTCATTAATAACCTTTATCCAATCTTAATTTTTTATATAATTAAAATTATTGTACAAAAAGCAAATTAAATTTTAGATATATGACATACGTATGATAAAAAAAGAAGAAAATTTTTAGAATTTTGTTACGCTACGAAACACTTCTTTACATGTAAAAGAAGTGTTTATTTTCGTATAGTATTAGTTAATATGTCGTGTTTTTGGTAGTATTAAGTTTAGTATTACTCCAGCAACAGCACCAAGCCCGATACCACCAAAAGTAACTCCAGCGATATTAAAAGTCATGCCACCAATTGCAAAAACAAGTATAACAGCAACTATAACGACATTTCTTTGGTCATTCATATCGGTTCTGTTTTGCACCAAAGTTCCAATGCCAATAGAAGCGATTATACCAAAAAGTAAAAGCATGATACCGCCCATAACAGGAGTTGGTATAGTGCCTAAAAATGCTCCTATTTTGCCAAAAAACGCTAAAAGAATAGCTGTTATTGCGGCCCAAGTCATGATAGCTGGATTAAAAACTCTTGTTATCATAACAGCGCCAGTTACCTCTCCATAAGTCGTATTTGGTGGACCTCCAAAAAATGAAGCAACGCTTGTAGCAAGCCCGTCCCCAAGAAGAGTTCTATTTAACCCAGGGTTTTTAAAATAATCCTCTTTTGTAAGTTCTCCAACTGCTTTTAAATTTCCTATATGTTCGATAGTAGGGGCAATCGCTATAGGGAGTATGAGTAAAATTGCAGTTAAATTAAATTCTGGAAATGTAAAGTTTGGAATGGAGACAATAGCACTTTGTTCCATTTTTGAAAAATCTATAAGTCCCATAAAAAATGCTGTTATATAACCAGCAGAAACACCAAGCATAATAGGTACAAGCTTCAACATCCCTCTTGCAAAAAGTATAGTTGCAACTGCAACCCCCAAAGAGATAAACGCTAAAATGATTGCATCATTAAAAGCATAAAGAGTAACCGCACCATCTCCTGTTTTTCCAATAGCCATATTTACAGCAGTTGGTGAGAGGATAAGTCCTATGGTCATGATAACGGGGCCAACAACAACGGCTGGAAAAAGTTTATGTATAAACCCAGTTCCAACAAGTTTTACTAAAACAGAGAGTGCTATATAAAAAAATCCAGCACCTACAAGACCTGAGAGAGTAGCTTCAAGTCCTAATTGTTTTACACACTCATTTATAGGAGCGATGAAAGCAAAAGATGAAGCTAGAAAGATTGGTGGGATATTTTTTCTTGTTATAAACTGAAAAACAAGAGTTCCAAGACCAGCAGTGAAAAGAGCGACATTTGGGTCAAGTCCAGTTAAGATTGGAACTAGCACCAAAGCTCCAAAAGCTACAAGCAAAAATTGCGCACCAATAAAACAATCCCTTAGTCTAAAATTGTATTTTGGACTACTTAACATTCATCTCCTTAAAACAAAAATTTTTTACCTCATCGTTTATCAAAAATATATCTTCTACGCTATTTACTTTTATATCTTCAAACTTTTTTATGGCATTTAGTGAAAATGCGGCTATATCTCCAAAGGCTATCTTCTCTTCAAAAAATAGTTTTATAGCGACTTCGTTTGCCGCATTTACAACAACTCCGAAGTGAGGATTTTCAAGAAGAAAATCTTTTATAACCCAAATAGGATATCTTTTTGTATCTATCTCTCTAAACTCTAAACTCTTTACATGTAAAAGATTTATAGGCTTTAAAATCGGCTCATTTACCTCTTTTAACATTGCATAAGCTATAGGGAGTTTCATGTCTGTGTTTGCTAAATGTGCTGTTGTGCTTCCATCAACAAAGTCTATGAGTGCGTGGATAACCGATTTTGTTTCTATAATTGCATCTATATTTTTAAAATCAAACAACCATCTAGCCTCTAGTAGTTCAAATATTTTATTCATCATAGTTGCACTGTCTATGGTTATTTTCTTGCCCATTTTCCAGTTTGGATGGTTCAGTGCTTCACCAACTGAAATATTGTGAATTTTCTCAAGTGGAGTATCTCTTAGAGCGCCACCGCTTGCTGTTATAGTCATTTTGGCTATTTTTTTATCGTTTTTTAAATACCAAAGTCCAAAATGTTCGCTATCTATTGGGATGATTTTTGAAGTGTCTATAAATTTTCCAGCAACTACAAGTGTTTCTTTGTTTGCAAGAGCTATTCTATAGCCAAGTTTTTGTGCTTTTATAGTTGGTTTAAGCCCAGCAAATCCAACAAGGGCGTTTACTAGAGTTATACCTTTCTCAAAAGCAAGTTCCAGCATTTCTAAAATGCCACTTTCACCTACAAAAACATTTTTATGCTCTACTTTATCTTTTAAGTTTTCATCGCCAATAGCTACGTATTTTGGATTAAACTCTTTTATTTGTCTGTTTAGTAACTCAATATTTGAATTTGCAACAAGTGCTTTTACGTTTAACGAGTAATCTTTTGCGATACAAAGAGCATTAACTCCTATCGAGCCTGTGCTACCAAGTATTACCATGGTTTTAATTACTTAAAGCAACAAGGTTTAAAAGTAGTACCATCGCAATCGCGCCAAAAAGATAACCATCAGCACGGTCTAGCATTCCGCCGTGTCCTGGAAGGATATTTCCACTATCTTTGATTCCTGCTTGTCTTTTTATGTAACTTTCAAACAAATCACCAAATATAGAAGATAAAGAAACTATAAAAGATACAATCAATGAAATCCAAAAAGAGGTTAAAAATAGTCCAAAGATAACACCAACAAATGTTCCAACCACAACGCCTGCTACAAATCCCTCTCTTGTTTTTTTAGGAGAGACTGGAGAAAAAGGCGTAACACCCATAAATCTACCACCATAATACGCTGCGGTATCTGTCATGCCAACTATAAAGATTAGCCAAACAAGGATACTCATAGAAAAGTTAAGTGGCAAAGATAGAACAAAAAGCATTGGAGCTAGCGGATAAAAAATAGGGAAAAGTTTTTTATAGTCAACACTGTTTTTATAAGACATAATTGATAGTAAAATAATAGCTGCACCAAATACCAAAATAACTGGATTTGGATAACAGTAAGCTAAAATCCATATAACAAAAGCATATATATAAAGTGTTAAATCGTCAATTTTTAAGATAGTAAGCATCTCTTTAAAAGCAAAAAAGGCTATAACACCAAGAGCAAGCCAAGTTATAAAATTAACATCAAGCAAAGCTATAACAAGCGCAATACCAAGCAAAACAAAGCCAGTTATAACCCTATTGCCTGCAAAGTCTTTTATCTCTTTTGTATCCATAAAATCAACCTTCGTGTTTAAAAAATAACCCCTATCATAACAAAGTTAACGTGAGTTCTGGCTTAGTTTTCCTTTTGTACACTTATGGTTTTGTAGTTTACGTATGTTACGTTTGCACCATCATTTGGTTTTACGTTTCTTCTTGGTGTGTAATCAACCAAATAAGAGCCTGCATTTAATTTGCTCAAATTTACACAAAGTTTTGCCCCAAACTCTATAACAAACTCTGGCAAATTTGTTTTATCTGTTTTTATAATCACATGAGCTGATGGAATATCTTTTACATGTAACCAAATATCATTTTTTTTAGAAGCTTTTAAAAGTTCAATATTTCCCTTTTCATTTTTACCAACCATCACTTTAAAACCATCTATAAAAAACGAAACAAAAGAGTCGTTTTCGTTCTCTTTTTTTATATTTTTTGTCTGTTT
>JBKECC010000110.1:0-5323 GCA_047974135.1 Campylobacteraceae bacterium
CCCTTTAAATCACTATCTCTAAAAAGTTGTTGTTGATTTGGAGTTGCGGCATCTCTTTTTTGCTGAACATCGTAATGAAGTTCATTTTTATAAAGTTGTACATGTAAATCTTTAAAAATTCCAATATTTTCTTTTTTAAATCCTAAAAAATACATCTTCGCTTCATCATTTGGTCTTGCTGTATACATCCAAACATTATTATTTCTAAATCTTGAAAAAGGATCTTGTGAGTCTGCTTCATCTTTTAAATATTTTGCATAAACAAAACTATCTTCACTGGTTTTTACTCCCAAAGATACAGCGTAATGTTTTGAGCGGTATTTTGAATTTAAAACTTTATCTCCATTTCCATCTTTAAAATCACTATAATCATTTAAAGAACCACTAAGTGACAAGCTAAGCAAGTCATTATAAACGCTTGTTCCAACTGAGCCACTATATCCACTCTCTCTTAAAAATGAAAATTTTGAATCTACAAAAGATGATACTTTAACATCCGATGTTGTTGAAAATTTTGGGTCTTTTAGTTTTAAAACAACCGCTCCAGTTGCTGCACCATTTCCAAACAAAGCTCCGTTTGCACCTCTATAAACATCAACCTCTTCAACTTCGCTCATACCAAAAAGATTTACTGAGTCACTATGGCTTCCATTTATTCTCATGCCTTCTATAAATGCGGCAACACCTTTCTCGCCTCTTCCTCTCATGTATGGTTCAGATGCATAAGCTCCAGATTTTCTAAAATCCACAAAAAAATCTTTTTTTAATGAATCTATGATTGTTTGAGGAGTTGTAGTGTAACTATCAACAACCTTTATATCCTGCATTGGCATAGAAAGCGTTGGAAGTGACTCTTTCGTCACAACATTAATTTCGCCTGACGTTGCATTATCTGCGTACCCAAAGTTAAAACACAATGTGCTAAAAGCTACAAAAACACCAATTTTTCTCATTGAAAAATCCTTTAAAAAATAAATTTTAATTATAACAACGCTATATAGATTTTAATATAACATTTTGTTTAAATTTTAATCATTTGAGTTAAAAAATAATTAAATTTATCGTTCAATTAGATTAAATCTATATTTTGTGTTAAGTTTCGTAATATAAATATTAATATAAAGAAATGTGAAAAAAATGTGAAAATTTTTTAATTTAACTATATATTGTTTCACAAAAATAATTTTTGCCCAAGCCATATAATAAAAAGAAAAATTTATAAATTTTATATATAATTTTGATATTCATTATATAAAAAGGCTTTACATGTATAAAAAAATCGTTGCTTTACTGTTTTGTAGTTTTTTCTCTCTCTTTGCAAATACTCATGAAAAAAATAAAGAGCCAAGTTTGGTAGAAAAACTTGAAGACATCTACACTATAAAGTATTACAAACTCTCTTCAAACCACTCAACAACTCCTTACATACTCTGGATTGCAACTCCAAAAGAGGAGATGCCAAAAAGTGGCTTTAGCGCTGTATTTTTCCTTGATGGAAATGCAATAGCAAATGATATAAAAAGAGATGATGTGGCCTATTTACAAAACAAACCAGTGATGGTTGGAATTGGATATAGAGTAAATGCAAGATTTGCGGTTGATGAGAGAGCTTATGACTTTACTCCTAAAACAGAGTTTACAAATGACCCATTAAAACCGACAAGAAAAAATGGCGGAGCAGAAGAATTTTTAAACTTTATAACAGACAAAATAATCCCAACAGTAAAACGTGAAGTAAACATAGATGGGAGCAAAATGGCTCTTTGGGGGCAATCTTACGGTGGACTTTTTACACTTTACACGCTTTTTACAAAGCCTGAAACTTTTAGCCACTATATAGTTATCGACCCATCTTTGTGGTGGAGAGAGGGTGAGATACTAAAGATTGAACAAAATACAACTGTTTCAAGTAAAAAAAATATCACTTTTTTTAAAAGTTCAAAACAAAATGATGAGCCACCAGCAAGTAGCAAAAATATAGATGAAAATACACTAAAAAAGATAAAAAGCACTCAAGGATTTTTTCCAAGTGATGAGATATATAGACTCTCTTTAAGGTTAGCAAAAGTTCATGAGAGTGTTACATACGCAGAATTTAGCAATGAAACGCATGGTTCTCTTTTTATAAACTCGATAAAACCAGCACTTTTTCTATTTTCAAAATAGTTTACATGTAAACTATTTTGTCTTTATTTTGTTTGATACTATAAGTCCAAATATGGTTAAGATTATGCCCAAAATCTGCATAGTCTCTAACCTCTCTTTTAGTATAAAAAAAGAAAATAAAACCGTTGCAACAGGAACCAAGTATATATAAACACTTAGCCTTACAGCTCCAAGTATTTTAGTTACATAGTTCCAACCAACAAAACAAAGTGCACCAGCTCCAAGCCCTAAAAACAGTATATTAAAAAGATACACTGGATTTGAAAATCTTGTAAGGTTAAAACTAAAATCAAAGACAAATAGACAAGGAATCATGAGGATAATTCCATACATAAAAATCCGTCTTGTAACAAGAAAAGTGTTGTATCCAAAAGTTGCTATTTTTAAAACTAAAAGAGAGTAAATAGCCCAAATGATAGCTGCTAAAAATGCAAGTAAATCACCAGTTAAACTAAAATGGCTCTCGTCATTTTTTCCAAAACATATAAGATAAATACCGCAAATTGCGACTATAAATCCAAAAACAAATCTAAACGAAAGACTTTTCTCTTTTAGAAAAATGTTGGCAAAAATCGCCGTAAAAAATGGAGAAACACAAACGATAACTCCAACATTTGAAGCAAGCGTGTAAGTTAAAGCGATATTTTCAAGCAGATAATAAAGCGTGATCCCGCAAAGTCCAGCGAGCAAGAAATAAATCTCTTCTTTTTTGCATGTAAAAGGAAATCTCTTTGGATAAAGCAAAAAAAGCATTACAAAACTTATAACAAATCTAAAAAATAGTATCTCAAGCGGAGTAAAATCTGTAAGCAATACTTTTGTTGAAACAAAAGTTGCTCCCCAAACAACAACTATACTAAATGCTATAAAATGCCCAAGCGCTATACTGTTTTTCATCTTTTCACCAAAATAATTTAGAGCAGAGATTATATCTTAAAGATGCGTATTTTAAGTGACTTTTGGGTTTACATGTAAGAGTTTTTTGACACTTCTCTTTATTTAAAATTCCAAATATTATAGTATTCGTCAAAAGTTTTCAAATCTGCAGTGTGTTTTGGTGATTCCATATATTTTTTGTACGCTAATTTACAAATATAAAATTTATTATGCTCATTATCATACTCATCATGTAAAATGAGTTTTGGACAATTCAAAAAAGCTTCGTCTATCTCTTTTGCACTTTTGTCTTGAAGTGATTTTAAAAACAGAGTTGCCTTTAAATAGTTCAATTTTCCAATTATCTTTGGATTTGTTATCCTCTCTATAAGTGGATTTTTTACCTCTTCGTCTTTTTTAATAAAGCATTCATCTTTTACATCATTGTCATAACTTATATATTTTGATGAAGCATATATATCGTATATTTTGTATAACGCTACTACATCTTGCGTTTGATTTTGGCTCTCTTTATAATAAAATAGATTTAATTTGGCAGCTAAATATATAGGATAGTCTTCTGTCGTGATACAACTTGTTTCATGCGACAATAACTTTTCTGATGCTTTTTTTAAAAGCTCTTCATCATACACTTCATTCATGTATTCTCTGTTGTAAAATTTTGGATTGTACCTATTTGAATCACAGATTTTTATGCACTCTTTGATTAGCGTGATATTATCATCCTCCACACCATTTTTTAGCACCATATACTCTTTTATATCTTTTTCTTTTCCCTCTTTACTTACTTTTGATTCTGATGAGTTGTTGATAATTGCATAAGGTATAAGAATAGGAGAAGCGATCACGGCACCACCAATTATAAGTGCATTACAAGCTGGGTCGGTTGAAAAAATGCTGCATTTACTTGCACATCCGTTTACGAAAAGCAAAATAAAAATTGCCAATACAACCTTTAAAATACTTTTCACACCTACTCCTGATTTTGTAAAAATATCTTTACATGTAAAAACTTAAAACTGTTTTTTATTGTTTGTAACTTTAACTAGATAGTTTCTTGTCTCTTCAGCACTTACCTTTGTGGTTAAAATACTATAAATCTGCGCCGAGGATTTTGCATTTATTTCAGAAAATGCCTTTGTTCTATCACTATGAAAAGTGCGAAGAACAAGCCCACTTCCGCCATTGTACGAACTTATAACACAATACTCTCTTGAAGTTTGATTTTTCACATCTTTTAAATATCTCGTATTTAGTATATTTATGTATGTTGTTCCCATTTCTATATTGTTTTTTGGGTCAAAAAGATAATCTCTTGTTGGCTGTCCTTTTTTCCCATACAAATCTTGATAAGCGTCAGCTCCTGCAGTTGCGGGCATTATTTGCATCAAACCAACAGCTCCACTTTTACTTATGGCATATTGGTTAAAATCGCTCTCCGTTTTGATGATAGCATATACAAGTTTTGTGTCAAGATTGTATTTTTTTGCGTATGTTTGCACCAAATCTTGATATTTATTTGCTCTAATATCTTGATTTTTTTGCACCATTTTAATTTCAACATAATAAGCTGTTTTTTTATTTTCCAACTTTCTTGTCTGAATCTTGTTGTTAATCAAATATGTTGCAAAGTTTTTAGCTCGCCACTCCCAGCGTATAGGCTGATTTTCATTGTCTAAAACTTCATTGTAAAGATAAGGCTCACCACCAAGTTTTATATCATTTGAGTTAAATAAATCAGCACCACTTGGGTCATGTGGCATCAAAAGCGTTGTTACAATTGCGTTAAAAAGGCTCTCTTTTGGATTGACTTCATCAACAGTTCCAACATAAACTACACTATTTTCATAATCAATAATGGCTCTACTTTTATAATCATTTAAATATTTTACATACTCTTTTGGCGCAGGCTCTTTTGTCTCTTTTTCGCCCCACTCATTTTTTACCGCTTTTCTAAGATTTGAAAATGCCTCTGCTATATTTTCTAAACTTTTTAAATCAGCCTTTAGTAAATTTGGATTTTGTGCGTACTGTTTTGCCCTACTCTCAGCTAAAGCTTTGAATGCTTTTTCTGGATTGTCAGAGGTTGCCGCTTTGATAACTCTTTGTTGTTGCCAAACCGAACAACCAGACAAAAAAATAATAAAAATAAGTGATAGTAAAAATATCTTTTTCATGAGCATTATTTTACCAAATTTGATAGAATTGTGAAAATAAATAAAGAAGCAAGCTTGAGTTTTTACAAAGTTTATATAGAGAT
>JBKECC010000116.1:0-27978 GCA_047974135.1 Campylobacteraceae bacterium
GACAAATTAATTTTTTAAAGAACATTCACTTCAAACCCGATAAAACCGAGAAGAAAGTGTCTTGCTGTCTTTCAAACAAGGACGAAATTATATACACACAATGCTTAAAAGAAGCTGATGATTTATAGGAAAAAATAAAAAAATTTAGAAAAAGTGAAAATTTTAAATAATAATATTATATTGAGTTATTTGCCAATTAAAAGCGCATTTATCATAAACACTAGACACAATAAACTAAAAAATGTAATTTTGGTTTTGTTACTTATTGAACAAAGGCATATCCGGTTTCTGGCTCTATTATTATCACTCTGTTTTCACCTGCATCATTGATTATAGTAATAGTGCATCTAGCTTTTATAATTCTATTTGTATCGTATGGTGAATTTTGCAAATTTGGATTTCCATAAAAAGGCCTTCCCAAATAATCAAAATACAATCTTTGTTGCCTAATCCCTATAGTACAACCTCCACCAAATAAAACACTTGTTATACCATAGCTTTTACCCAAATTCATCTCTTTTGTTGCATCTTTACTATCATGGGCAATATTTCCAGCACTATAACCTCCACTTAGGTATTTACTAGAATCAAGTGGATTTCTTGCGTGTTCGCTTCTATCTGGTGTTCCAGTAACTCCTTTTGCAGAGTCTGAAAAAATCATATAAGACCAACTATTTCCACTTCCTGCAGTATTCGCAAAAAAGATTTGCCATCTTTGTTTAAACCAATTAGTATCATTTGGATTAAATTTATCATCTTGCATAGCGAGGTGCTGAGTATAACGGATGTGAGAAACTATTTGATCTGCTGCTTCTTGCATTCTACTAGTTTGCATTCTTGGGATTAAAATAGCAGCTAATATGCCAATTATGACTATAACAAAGACAAGTTCCAATATTGTAAAAGCTGATTTTCTTTGCATTTTTGCAACCTTTCAAATTCTAAAAGTTGCAAAACTAAAGAATTTTTAAATTAGACTTGCATATCCTGTTTCTGGCTCTATTTGAATAGTTCTAATCTCACCAGCATCATTTGTAAGCACAATTTGACATCGAGCTGTCATTAATCTACCGACTGGATATGGTGTAGCGTCATCATTTACATTTCCAACAAGTGGTCTTCCCATATAATCAAATGCAATAACTCCATCTGCTGCAGCACATCCACCGTTAAAAACAATGGCTGCTATACCGTACCTAGAGCCTATATTCAAATCTTGTGTAATAGTATTTGTAACACCAAAAACAATATTTCCTGCTGAACCACCTGAAAGTATTTTATTTGTATCTTGTGGATTTCTTGCAACTTCCTCTATATCGGCAAAACCATCATCATCTAAATCACCAAAAATAGAGTAAGCTTGTTCATTGTTTGTATTGTCATTAGATTCAAACATAATTCTCCACTGTTCTCTAAACCATAATTCATTATTTGGATTAAACTTATCATCTTGCATGGCGAGGTGCTGAGTATAACGAATGTGAGAGACTATTTGATCTGCTGCTTCTTGCATTCTACTAGTTTGCATTCTTGGTATTAAAATAGCAGCCAAGATACCTATAATGACTATAGCAAAGACAAGTTCCAACATTGTAAAAGCTGGTATTAGTTTAAAATTTACTTTTTTCATGACAAAAGTATATCACATTTTTTTAAAATTTAAGAATAGAAAAACTATCAACAACAGTATTGAAATACTTTATAGTTATATCACCATTTTTAACTCTTGAGAGTTTAAATTCCAAGCCATCCTCAATACCATAAAACTTAAGTCTTAAAGCAAGTCTTTCATCTTCTACATGTAAACGGTTTACTCCTTTTACATGTAAAGCATATGCTAACTCTTTTACAACATGATATGGATAAGCAAAATGCTTAGTTTTATTTGCATAAAAACCATACATAGCATGATTAAATATAGCCAAACTTGAGTTTATGATTAAAACAGCTAAAGTTACACCTAAAACTATTTTATGGATTTTTCTATGCTCTGGAAGTCTTACGCGGTAACTATTGAAAAAAGTTCTTACTATAAGTGGAGTTGCTATAACAGCGTATGGCGCAAAATCTTCTATTGGTATTCTCTGTCTAAAAGACAGAAGCAAAGAAAACACAAAAGCACCAAAAGATATCCACCAAAGAAGAGTTTTTTGCTTTTTAATAAGTATGCGGTACATGGTATAGATAAAATATAAAAATAAAAATGGAGAAAAAATCGCAGTGTAAATACCAAAAGTATCTAGAAAATACCCTTTTGGCTTTCCGCTTATGTTAAAACCGTAAAAATAAGCAGCAAATGAGAATAATGCTAGTGAAACCATCATCAAAGGCAATTCTCTTTTTGCGGTTGCAAAGAAAAAGAGTAAAAAATACAAGACCATAAAACCAGGATCAGCAAGTATTGTTAAGGCTAACACAACGTATGAAGCGATTTTTTTATCTTCTTGGTATAAAAATATAAAAAGTAGTGTAAAAAATATAACAACTCCTGCGCCATTTACCAAAAGTGCTGCACTTATTGTTCCAGGAAGTAAAACATAAATCAAAATACTTGAAACTCTGTCTATTTTTCGTTTTAAGTGAGGTTTTCCAACTTTGTATAAAAGTACAGTCGAAGCTACATGTAAAATTATAAATGGCAAACGAAGAGCATAATCATTTTGTCCAAAAAGCTTACAAGAAGCTTGAACTATGTAGTGTATTAAATTTCTATCATTAAAAAATATATCTGCTTCGTAGTAACTGATAGAAAGTGTACTTATGCCATAAAGTAAAAATAGCACATTTATAAAGATTATAAGAAAGACGGAGGTTGTTTCTTTCATAGCTTCAAAAAGTTCTCAAAAAGTTTGTGTCCATGTTCACTCATGATAGATTCAGGGTGAAATTGTACACCATATATAGCCTTATCTTTAATCTCCAAAGCCATGATTTCGTTGTCATCTAAGCTATATGCGGTTGGAATGATCATTGCAGGTAAATTCTCTTTTGAAACAATTAAAGAGTGGTATCTTGTCATGGTAAACTCATTTGGAATATCTTTAAAAATAACGCTTTTATAGTTAGTTAGTTTAATCTTTGAAGTTTTTCCATGCATCATCCTTGGAGCTCTTATAATCTCTGCTCCAAATGCTTGACCTATTGCTTGATGTCCTAAGCAAACTCCAAAAATTGGTACTTTCCCACCAAATGTTTTGATTAATTCCAAACTAACTCCTGCTTCATTTGGAGTAGCAGGACCTGGAGAGATTAAAATCTTTTCAGGATTTAATTTGCCAATCTCTTTAACACTTAGTTCATCGTTTCTTATGATTTTTAAATCAGCACCAAGTTCTAAGCAGTACTGAACTATATTGTATGTAAAACTATCATAATTATCAATCATCAAAATCATCTATTTTCCTAAAATCTCTTTATATGTGAGTAATTGTACAATTTTTCTGTTAAATATCAATTTTGATAGTTTACATGTAAAGGTTATATCTTTACATGTAAAAGCTTAAGCTCTGCTACTTGCGTAGGAGAGGTGTAATTTTCTTGAGTAGTGTGAAAGAATATAATTTAAAACAAAATATACTAAAGCAATCATACCAAACAACATAAATACTTGCTCTGAAGTTCCATATTTGCCCATCAAAATCATACCCTTACCAGTTAAATCTTCAATACCAACAAGCCATACAAAAGATGTATCTTTGATTGTTGAAGTAAATTGCGAAACAAGAGCTGGGAGAATGTTTCTAAATGTTTGTGGTAAAACAACATATATAAGCGTTCTCATATATCCAAAACCTTGAGATTTTGCCGCTTCCCATTGTCCTTTAGGAATTGAGTTTAGTCCACCTCTAAATATCTCTGCAACAACAGCGGATGTAAAAATACTCATCGCTAAAATGCCTGACATTATAGGAGGAATCGGCGTCATAAACCTGATAACCAAGATAAACAAAAGAAGTGGCATATTTCTTACAACTTCTATATATATAGCTGCTGCTCTTCCAAAAAATGGGGTTTTTGAATATCTAAAAACTCCTAAAATCGCTCCAAAAAATGTACTTATAAGTATAGAACTAATTGCTATAGTTAAAGTAACACCAAGACCTTCACCTAAAAAGATAAGGTTTTCTAATTTAAACAACTCAACCATGAGTCACCTCAGTTCTTTTCTCTAAGCTTCTTGCATAAGTCGCTAGTGGATAACAAAGTGAAAGATATAAAAGTCCTGTAATCACATAAGTTGGTCCATAGTAAAGCGTTTCACTTGAAAATGAATCAGATCTATACATCAAATCTCCACCTGCAACCATCGCCATAACAGAAGTATTTTTGATTAAGTTAACCGATACGTTTGTCATTGGTGGAAAAGAGAGTTTTGCAGCTTGTGGTAAAATCACAAAAAACATAGCCCTCCAATAACCAAAACCTTGAGAAAAGGCTGCTTCAAGCTGTCCTTTTGGAACAGCACCAATACCCGCTCTAACCGCTTCAGCCATATAAGCACCGTGATAAACTCCAATACCTAAAATTCCAACTATAAAAACTGGAAGTGTAATACCAACGTGAGGCAAAGCGTGGTAAAGAAAAAATATCTGAATAACAAGTGGAGTGTTTTGAATAAACTCCACATATACTCTATTTACCGCTCTTGCCTTTACGTTTGGAATGGAACCAAAAATACCAAAGAGTAAACCTAATGCTATTGATATTATAAGCGAGATAACTGAGAGGGCGATGGTTACTCCAAAGCCCTCAGCAAATACTTGCCAATTTTCTAATACTGCTTCCCATTTAAATAAAGCAAAAGGTCCTGTTCCCACTATTTTATACCGTTTCTTTCTAAGATTTTATCCATTTCACCAGATGTTTTTAATTCAATTACAACATCATTTACAAGTTTTGCTAAATCTGTATTTGTTAATTTTGATGCAACACCATACTCTTGTGGAGTTAATCTATCAGCTAAGATGATAGTTGAATCATCAAGGTATCCAAAAAGAATAGCGCCATCAACTGAGAAAACATCAACTCTTCCAGAATCAAGAGCAGTTTTAATTTCAGGATATGTTGCAAACTCTAAAACATCAACCTTAATACCCTCTTTGTCTGCTTCTTCTAGGATTGTCTTTTTAGTTGTGGCACTTTGTGCAACACCAACTTTTTTGCCAGCTAAATCTTTGAAGCTATTAATTCCTGAATTTTTCTTAACCATTAAAGCGATACCATCAACAAAGTATGGATCTGAGAAGTTATAACTCTTTTTTCTCTCTTCTGTGATTGTAAAAGTTGCAATAACTAAGTCAACTTCACCATTATCAAGAAGCGGTCCTCTTGTTTTTGCAGTAACCGCTTGAGTATCTATCTTGTTTTCATCACCTAAGATTTTCTTAGCAATTGCACGTCCGATATCGATATCAAGACCACTTACAGCGCCAGTTGCTGTATCTTTATAGCCAAATTTTGGAACGTCAACTTTAACACCAAGTTTTAAAACGCCTCTATCTTGAATCTTCTTGATATCAGCAGGAACACTAGGAGCTGCATCGCTGCTAGCTGAACTTCCTTTTGAGCTGCTATCACCACAACCACTAAAAAACAAAACCGCAGAAGCCGCAAGGGCTAACAATAAACTACTTTTTTTCATAAAAAACTCCTTGAAATTTTAAATTTAACGAACTATCTTACTTAAAAACGCTTTTAAACGTTCATGCTCAGGATTAACGAAAAAGTGTTCTGGACTACCCTCTTCTAAAATCCTACCGCCATCCATGAAAATAACCCTATCTGCAACCTGTCTTGCAAACCCCATCTCATGAGTTACAACAACCATTGTAATTCCACCATGAGCCAAATCGACCATAACATCTAAAACTTCTTGAATCATTTCTGGATCTAGTGCCGAAGTTGGTTCATCAAATAAAATTACTTTTGGATTCATATTTAAAAATCTAGCAATCGCTACACGTTGTTGTTGACCGCCTGAGAGTTGAGCTGGGTACGCATCTGCTTTTTCTCTAAGCCCTACTCTCTCTAAAAATTTAAGCCCAGACTCGCTTGCTTCCTCTTTGGATACTCCCTTTAGAACAATAGGAGCAAGAGTTAAATTTTCTAAAACTGTTTTATGTGAGTATAGGTTGAATTGTTGAAAAACCATGGCTACATCTTGTCTTACTTTCTCTATTGGTGCTTTTGGTTTGGTTAATTCAACTCCATCAACTATGACTATTCCGCTAGTTGGAGTTTCAAGCATATTCATACATCTAATAAGCGTACTTTTCCCACTTCCACTTGGTCCTATAACAACTAGCTTTTCTCCTGTTTTTACTTTCAAATCTATGTCTTTTAGTACGTGTGTTTTACCAAAATACTTTTGAAGATTCTCGATTGAAATCACAATATTTTCCTTAAATCTCAGTTTATTTTTACAACGTTTTAACAACGAAAATTGTAACTCAAAAGAAAATGACACGTTGTATAAAAAATATACAATTTAGTTTTTTTGGCTAAAATTTCGCCTAAATTTTGCTATTTTGGAAAAACATGAAAATATCTCAACTTATAAAAATATCTCTTGCTTGTGTGACTTTTGCTTTGATTGGCGTATTGTCTATCGATTTTTACATGCAGAAAAGCACAAAACCTTATATATTTGACAATGTAGCATCTTTACATGTAAACGAAGTGGCCGTTTTGCTTGGAACATCAAAAAGAACAAGTTACGGCATAAATCCTTTTTACAAATACCGACTTGAAGGCACAGCCGAAGCTTACAAAGAGAAAAAAGTAAAGTACATCATAGCAAGCGGGGACAATTCAAGAAAAACATACAGTGAGCCTGAAGATATGAGAGATGATTTGGTAGCTCTTGGAGTTCATGAGAGTGATATCTATCTTGATTTTGCAGGTTTTCGAACTCTTGATTCGGTTATTAGAGCAAAAGAAATTTTTGGACAGAATAAATTTACTATTATCTCACAAGAGTTTCACTGCGTAAGAGCCATTTATCTTGCAAAAAGTTATGGACTTGAAGCTATTTGTCTTGCTGTAAAATCGCCTGATTCTATGAAAATGGTAAGAATAAGAGAGTATATAGCAAGAACGGTTGCCTTTTTAGATGTAAATATACTAAATAGACAACCAAAGTTTTTGGGCGAGAGCGTAAAGGTTGGTAGCTGAAACCTTTACATGTAAAAGTTTTAAATCTCTTTTTTTATCTCTTTGCTAAGCCTAAAAGCTAAAAACACCAAAACTATAACTCCAAATATTAAAATAGCCCAGATAGCCCACGAAAGAATCAAGGACTCCTGTACGCTTCCATCTTTTTGATTGAACGCTTTTTCACCTGATAGAGTTGTTTTGGCTTTTAAGTTTGTATCTGCAAGATTGTACAAATCTTCAAAACTTCCTATTGGCACAGAAGCACTTTTTGCTATGTTTGAACCATAAGCCAGTATAAATGGTGCTCCATTTGCACTATTAAATACAACATCAAGCTCTTTTCTACTCAAAGTTACTTCAGGATATAAAACAAAAGAGCTATTTATTGGTTTTATCATCAACTCTTTTATTAAAATTTCACTATTTAAAAATGTCTTATCAGCCTTTTTTTACCAACACTACTTAAAACTTTTTCGTGTAATTTTTTCCACTCTTTATCGTTTTCATTACTTTTGTAAAATATAGAGATTAAAACTATAGAATTTCTATCTTTTTGATTTATGGTAAGTTTACTGATTGGCTGTGAAGAGTTTAACTCATAAACTATCTCATCTTTTGAAGAGGATTTTACCTTAGCTTTGAAATCAAAATAGTTTGGTGCTTCTTCAAAAACTTCATAAACTCCTTCAACTGCCACAAGTTTTGGAAGTTTTGTTTTTGACGAGAGTTTTACACTTACTAGCTCTTCTTGTGAGTCTCTACTTATATAGTAATAATCAAGCAAAACAGTATCAAGGTCTATAAAGTTTGCATTGTTCATATCTGAAAGTCTCTTAAGCGGTAAGTTTTCACCTATTAAAATTTGCTCTTTTGTATTTGGTTTTGTAACATAAATAGAATCCACATTTGCTTCCCAGTTATACAGAGCATTTTCAAATGCAAACTTTAAACTTATGAGTGGTGCTTGTGTGTCTGTTTTGTTTGAAAATTTTAAAATGTATGTGTACTCATAATCGTTTAAATCTACGGCTTTTGCATCTTTTTGCCTCTCAATCATATCTTCATTATTTTTTGCTAAAAAAACTGATGAATTTACTTTTTGCGATATATTTTGCCTTGTTTTTACCTCATTTAAAGAAAATGTAACAAGATTTCCATCTCTATTGAAAACTCTTAAATCATCAAGCTTTTTTGAGTAACTATTTAAATATATATCTTCGTATAAATCTATCTTTGAGAGTGCTGCACTTTTATCTAAAAGTTCTATGTCGTACCCATAAGCAAAATTGTTTGGTGTCTCGCTTGCAAATATACTAGAAGCAAGCAGGGTTAAAAGTCCTAATTTTTTAAATATCTTCATTGTTTCATCTCCTTTTTAATCTCCTCTTTTTTTGGCGGGAGTGGAGCCAAATAACCTATAACAAGCATCAAAAGTGCAACTCCTATAAATGCAAATGCACGGATTAATCCTTCAAGTCTAACACTATCCATAAATACAAGTTTTACCACAACAATTCCTAGTAAAATTCCACCGATTAACCAAACAAGTCGTTTGCCATTTTTGTTTGACCAAACGATAAGTCCAAGAGCTAAAAATGTCCAAAATACTGAAAAACTTGCCTGAATTATACTGTTTGTCCAAAGCGAGTAAAAATACCAAGGAACATCGAGTCCAAAGGCTAAGATTCTAAGCAATATGCTATTTACCCAGATAAATCCCAAAACCGCAGGAAGAATATATGAAATTTTTTCAAGCGTGTTTACATGTAAATACTCTTGTGGGATTTTTTTGGATATAAAGCAGAAAAAAACTATGACCATTAAAGCAAACAAAGCGCTCTCTTCAAGTGGATTTAAAATAGGTATAAATTTTAAATCAAAAACAAAACCACTGTAAGTTGCTCCCATTAAAAGCCTTATCAGAATGTAAATCAAAACTGGTAAAAGTCCAAAGAACCAATACTCTTTTTTAAAATTTGAAAAAGGAAAAATCTCTTTTTTTTGCAAGAAATATACAAGCAAAATAACCGCAGAAAACAGGGTTAACAAAAGAGAGTGTTTAACTATAAAATATCCCCAAGGAAGCGTTGAATCCAAAAAGAGAGAAGTTTTATTATATATAAATCCAAGCACAAACCATAAAAGAGTTACATGTAAAAGAGGTTTTAGTTTTAAAATGGCATCTTTTGTGTTTTGCTCCAAATATAGATAAAAGTAAGCACTTATAAAACTTGCTAACAAAAAAAGCGTCATGATTGATAAAAATTCACCACTTATATTTTTATATGTAAAATCTAAAAATAACCAAAGACCTAAAACTGGCCAAAGTGAGATAACTGCATATTTTAAAATGATGAAATTTTGTTTTTTTCCTATGATATACCAAATCCAAACGGCTATAGAAAATAGAAGTAATGTTGGATTGTAGTCAAATATATAAACTCTTTTTGCACTTCCAAATAGCCAAAAAATCCAAGTTACAGCTGAAATACCCAAAATAACATAAGATGTTGTTTTGAGACTTACATGCAAATCTTTGAAATGATAAAAAATGCAAGCATTAAACAGCGATACTGCGCTCATGATGGAAAAGTTTAAGATAAAGTCAAAATCATGGTAAAGTAAAAAGTTTAGAGTTCTATCTTCAAAAACTATACAAAAACCTAGAAATGTAACAAAAAGTCCAGCGTAAGCTACTTTGTACTGCCTCATGTAAAGTGCAGCAACACTTAAAGCCGTTCCTTCTATCATCCAAACGATAGATGAGAGTTGATGGCTTAGAGCAAGTGGGATAGCTATGGTAGCAAAAGTGAGTGCAAGCCCAAGTCCAAAATAGAGTATTTTAACTGCACTTGTTTTATTTATCTTATAAACTATAAAAGTTCCAAAAATGTAAAAAATGCCAAAGCAAAGTGCTGAAAATGCTGGTCCAAACTTCCATATCTCTGTTATATAGTACTGTGCACTATAACCAATTAGTGGTGTTCCAAAAAGCAAAAGTAAATCTATAAACAGGTTAAAGTTTTCACTCTTTTCGTTTCGTAAAAACAGAACAACTGCCAAAACTCCATAAATCAAGAGATTTGCAATGATGAAGATTTGCGTTTCAAGATAAAAAGCATGGTTGTATGAGCGCATCATCCATAAACCAAAAACAACAAAAGTAAAGATAAAACCTAAAAGGTTTAAAACCCTCCAACTTCTAAATTTGCTTATGACTAAAATCGCGATTGAAACTAACACATAAAAAGCAAATAAGACTTTGTGATTTCCTCCTCCATCTGAAAGCAATACAGGAGTTAAGTACGCACCACAAAAAGCCAAAACAGCCAAAGATAAAGCTTTTTGAGACAAAGCAAAAACCACACTTATAAAACAAAGCGCAACTAAGATAAAAAATGCCAAAGGAGTTGGAATCATCGAGTAAAGTTTAATAGCAGCAAAGGTTGCAAGATACAAAATACCAACACCACCACCTTGCAAGATAAGTGCATAAACTTCTTTTGATTTTTTAAGCTTAAGCCCTAAACCAATCAAAACAAAACCCAAAACTGCACTTCCTAAAATTCTAACTTCAGGGGATAAAAGGCCGTTATCTATGCTGTATTTTAGTAAAAACGAAAGTCCAAAAAATAGTATAACAATCGCCACTTTTGCTACTAAATTTCCACCGCTTATCCATTTGAAAAACTTGACAAACAAATCATCTTTTATAGTTTTTTGTTGCGGTTGTTTTGCTGACTCTTCTTTTATTTTTATAACTTTTAGAGGAGTTGTCTCTAATTTCTTAGAAATTGCAGCTTTTGCGCTAAGCGTTTCATCTTTTGCTTGAACGCTTATCTTAACTTCTTGTTTTGGCTCTTTTATCTCTTGTAAAGTGTTATTTTTTAGTATTTTTTTTATGGAATATATCTCTTCTTTTAATCTTGAAATTTCTCCTTTTAGAGTAAAAGATCTTATAAAAGAAAAAATGATTGCAAAAATTAAAAAGATTAAAAACAAGCCAAGAAAAAATATCGTAGATTCAAAATACATACACTAACCCCTTTTTAGCAATTTTGGCAAAACGTATTGTATAAATATTTAAAAATAAAAGTAGAAGAAAAGACTTAATCAAGAGAAACATCCTTTTTTGTTTTGAGCTGTAATTGTATCTAAAATATTATTTTAAACCTTTTACATGTAAAGTAGTTTTTTAGTATAACATCTATATAATTATCATTATCAATATTAAAGGAGAATACGTGAACAAACAGTTAGTACTAAGTACTCTTGCTGCATTAAGCCTTACAGCAGTAACTGCATTTGCAAATACAATCGTTGTACAAAATGATGGGGTGAACATCAAAGTTCCTCTTGAACCAAAGAAAGTTGCAGTTATGGATTTTGGTGCAGTTGATACTATAGTTGCACTTGGAAAAAAAGATGTTATAGCAGCGATGCCAAAATCTGCCCCTGATTACTTAAGAAGTCTCAGTTATGATGCAAATATCATCGATTTGGGCGGTCTTAGAAGTATTGACTTAGTCGCTGTTGCAAATGCAAAACCAGAAGTTATCTTTTAGGGTAGAAGACAATTAGCACTTTTACCAGTTTTAGAAAAATTTGCTCCACTTGTTATGATTGGTCATAAAGGTGGCGATTACTACAGACTTTCAAAAGAGAACATCCTTGCAATCTCTCAAATCTTAGGAAAAGAGAAAGAGGGAAAAGCTGCTATTGGTGCGATTGAAAAAAGAGTTGCTGACTTAAAAGGTATTGCTACTAAGAAAAACATAAAAGCTGTTGTTGCTATGCACAATGGAGATAAAGTAAACTTTATGAACGTTGGTTTATATGCAAACCTAATCCACGATACAGTTGGTGTTAAAAGAGCTGTTGAGTTAACAGAAGCTCAAAAAAATCCTACTCCTCCAGCACCAAATGCTGCACCTGCTCCAAGACCAGTTCCAACTCCAATCGATGCTGAGTTTATAGCAAAAAACAAACCAGACATTATCTATATCGTTGATAGAAGTGCTGCGATTGGTGATAAACCTATGAGAGTTGATTTCTTTGATGCAAAAACTCTTGGAAATGCAAAACTTGTGGTTTTAACTGGCGATTTATGGTACTTAAGTGGTGGCGGAATCCAAAGCTTAAATCTTCAACTTGACGAGATTGCAGAATCTTTAAAATAATTTCTTTTGGTGCTAGAAAACTAGCACCAATTTTTCTTTACATGTAAAAAGTTAAATATCTTATATCTCTATAAGTTCGTAATTATCATTTCCCATATTTAAAAATTTCATATATTCAAGTTGATGCAAGCCTTTTCTGCTCTCTATCCTCTCTTTTATATCTTTTAACTCATTTTGTGGAAGTGCATAAACAAGGTCCACAGAAGCTTTGTCAACTGCCAATATATCAGTTGAAGCGACTATGCCTATATCTCTACAAGTAGGTTTTTTGCCATGTGCGTCACAATCACAATCTACAGAAATGTTTTTTAGCACATTTATATATGTAATCTTTTCGCCAAAATGATCTATCATGCCTTTGCCAGCTTCCACCATTCTCTCTAAAAACGGCTCGCCTGACTCCCAGCTACCATTTTCTATGTGAATTTCACTTTTTCCGCCTTGTCCAGAAGCGCAACCAATAGCTAAATTTTTAAGTGAACCTCCAAAACCACCCATCGCGTGCCCTTTAAAATGCGTATAAACAAGCATCGAGTCATAATCAAAAAAGTGCTTACCGACTGAAACTTCTTTTAAATGTCTGCCTTTTGACATTGGGCTATTTGAAACTTTACTCCACTTTTCCAAAAGCTCGTTCATGCCATTAATTGGAAGTGTTGCATCGCCTTCACTATCCATGATATCAACCGGACAAAAATCAAAACCGTTTATCTTTATGGTTTCCAAATGTCCTTTTGTGTTTTGTCTTGGGCTTCCATAAAGAACATTACACTCAACTATAGTGCTATCTTTTATGGTTGCTTGCAAGCCCTTTATCATCTCGATAGGTAAGAGATTTGGGCCATGTGGTTCACCAGAGTGAAGTTTTATAGCCACCTTTCCACCGATATTTTGTTTTACTGTTTCGTATATCTTAAGAAGTCCGTTCGTACTTATATCGCTTGTAAAATATACTTTTGATTTTTCACCAGAAGCTAAAGCTTTTGGAATACCGCCAAAATCAGCAAGAGTAAAAGCTCCTAGCATCATGGCTCCTTTCTTTATAAAACTTCGACGCGAGGTTTCGCTTGGCTTTTTTGCAAAGCTATCTTTTGAGAGATGAAAATTGTATTTGCTCATCTTGTATCCTTATGTTTAGGAATCTTTCAAAATATTATAATTAAAAAAGGAAAACAGCCAATAGAACAAAAATCCGTAAAAATTGTCTATTTATGCAAATTGCATGAGTTGAAAGCTAAAAAGTTATTTACATGTAAAGAGTTTTAGCGGAGATTTTACTCCGCTAAAGATTAGTAAAGTCCAAAACCTTTGTTTGAAAGGTTGATGTAGATATTTTTCTTTTGAGTATATGCTTCAAGGATTAGTTTGTGAGTTTCACGTCCAATACCTGATTTTTTGTATCCACCAAATGGTGAGTGTGCTGGGATTTGGTTATAAGTATTTACCCAAACACGACCTGTTTCAACACCTTTTGCAACGTTAAATGCACGACTTAAGTTTTGTGTCCAAACAGCACCGCCTAGTCCAAATTCAGAATCATTTGCTATATCGATAGCTTCTTGCTCATCTTTAAATGGTATAACAACTAGAACTGGTCCAAAAATCTCTTCTTGCGCTACTCTTGATTTGTTTGTTACTCCTTCGATGATTGTTGGGCAAAGAAATGCACCTTTATCACTTGCTCTTTTTCCACCAGTTACTATTTTTCCACCATCTTCTTTTACACCGATTTCAATGTATTTTAGGATTTTATTTAACTGTTTTTCATCTATTTGTGCGCCCATTTGTGTTTTTGGATCAAGTGGATCACCAACTTTTACGCTTTCAAATTTTGCTTTTAAAAGTTTCAAGAATTTATCATAGATTGGTTTGTGAAGTAAAAGTCTTGAGCCTGCACAACAAACTTGTCCTTGGTTAAATAATATACCTAAGCAAACTCCTTCTATGGCTTGCTCGATGTTTGCATCATCAAATATGATATTTGCAGATTTTCCACCAAGTTCCAATGTTGCTGGTATTAGTTTATCTGCCGCAGCTTTTGCTACAACTAAACCAACTTCAGTTGAACCTGTAAATGCTAGCTTGTTAAAGCCTTCATGTTTTAACATAAAATCACCAGTAGTTGAACCAGCTCCTGTTAGGATATTTACAACGCCAGCTGGCAATACTTCATTTAAAATTCTTCCAAATTCAGCGATACTAAGCGAAGTCTCTTTTGAAGGTTTGATAACTATAGAGTTTCCAGCAGCAAGTGCAGGAGCTATCTTCCATGCAGCCATTAAAAATGGAAAGTTCCATGGGATGATTTGTCCAACAACACCGATTGGCTCACTTAAAACGATACTTATAACTTCTTCATTTATCTTATCTGCTTCATCACTTTTGCCTCTTATAACTCCAGCAAAATATCTAAAGTGATCAACTGCAAAAGGAACATCAACTCCTAAAGTTTCACGGATTGGTTTACCGTTATCTAAAGTTTCAAGAGTAGCAAATCTCTCTAACTCTGCTTCTAATTTATCTGCTATTTTTAAAAGTAGTGCTGAACGTTCACCCACTGAAGTTTTGCCCCAAGTTTTTTGTGCAGCATGCGCACTTTTTACAGCTAAATCAACATCTTCTTTGTCTGCTTCTGCAAATGTAGTTAGAACTTCGCCTGTAGCTGGGTTAGTGGATTTGAAGGTTTTTTTTGATTTTCCGTCAACGAATTTTCCGTTGATAAGCAACTTATACTCTGCCTTTGGCTTTAAAGATTCTGGTAGATCTTTTAAAAGTTTCATTTCATCTCCTTAAAAAATTTTTTATATGTAACGTATTATGCTACTAATTAAAAAATATTTGGTTAACATCTGATGATTTTTTATTTTGACAGTTGTTTTCAATTAACCTTTGATTTTTGAGTAGAAATCTTCAGTGAAACCAGAAGCGATATAGCTATCAAAATGACAAAAAGCATAAATTGCAAAAACCCTGCCCAACCAAAAGGAGTGTATATAAAGGTTGGTAAAAACGTGCCAAGCGTTCCACCTAGATAATAAAAAGAGAGATAAAGCCCATTTGCGATTGACTTTCTCTCTTTTGCCATACGATTTATGTAACCATTTGCTATAGAGTGGATGGTAAACATGCCTGAACAAAATACTATCATGGCAACGAGCATCGCGTAAAATGAAGGGATATTTAAAAGTCCTATACCTGCTATATATATCAAAACTCCTACAATCATTGCATTATTTTCATTCACAAAATATCGTACAATCTTAGTTGCATTTACAGAGATTATAACGCCAACAACGTATCCTACATAAACAAAGCCTATCTTGCCTTCGCCCATATCGCTACTTATACTTTTAAGCTCAAACGGTAAAAAGTTTGAAACTGCTTGAAAGATAAAATAGACACAAAACATCGTAAGATAGATAGTCAAGTTTCTTTTTTCTTTTAAAACTTTTAATATGTCGCTTATATTTGGTTTTGAAAAATCAATCTTGATATCTTGGATTTTTTTTAAAATTATAAATGCAAAAATGATAAGTAAAATCCCCAAAAATACAAAAAATGCTTGCCAACCAAAATACTCTGAACCATATCCCGAAAGTAGTCTTGTTATAAAACCACCAAGGATTGTTACAGCTACATAGTTTCCTATATTTTGCTGTATTCTATCAGCTGTTGAAGACATAGATATATAGCTTACAAGAGAAGTTAAAGCTGCAGGAACCAAAAGCCCTTGTGCTCCTCTTATAAAAAGCATCGCCGCATAATTTGTGCTAAGAGCAAAAACAATCTCTAAAATGCCAAGAAAAAAGAGTGAGAAAAATAGCATAATTCTCAAGGATACTCGCTCTAAAATATATCCATAAACTATTGGTGCGATTCCAAGCGGAAACATGATAACAGTTGTAAAAATAACAGCTTGAAAGTTTGTTAAACTAAACTCTTTTTGAAAAAGTGGTTGGATTGGTTGAATAGCATAAAGCGTTGAAATAACAAGCATTGTGCAAATGTAGAGAATTGTGATTTTATTTTTCATCTTAAAGCTTATAAATTTTATTTGGTCTAAAGAAATATGACCGCGGATATTACCATAAATATAATAAAATAAAAATGTTTACATGTAAAAAGGTTTGCCTGAAATTTTAAAACAAACCTTTTAGCGTTTTTATATCTTAAAGTCCCAGCAAAACTCAATCCACTCAGTTGCTTCTCTCGTATAAAAGTCAGGCTTGATGATTGATTTGTCTTTATAAAAAATGGTGGCTATTTTTATATCTTCTATGTTTGGAAATTTCTCTTGTATAACTCTTTTAACTTCCACAAGCGTCTCACCACTATCTGCTATATCATCGATAATCAAAACTTTTTTTGCATTACTCAAATCTGGAATATTTGAAATCTTTATATAATCAAGTTTTTGTGACTCTTCATAATGTACAGAGTTTAATGAGTACAAGTTTCTTGTATCTATCGCATGAGCCAAAAAATGCCCAAAAGTAAGTCCGCCTCTTGCAACTGCTAAAAGAGCATCAAAATTGTGAGGTTTTACCTCTCTTGCGATTTTGTTTACGTCTTTGAAAAACTCTTCATAACTATAATACTTCAACTCTAACTCCTAATGAAAAATAAAAATAATAGAACTAACTAATGCCAAAAAGATAAGCCCAAAGTTTAAATCTTTAAACTCACCTTTTACTAGCTTTATAAGAACAAATGAGATAAACCCAAAAGCCAAACCGTTTGCTATTGAGTAAGTAAGTGGCATCAAAAGCACTGTTAAAAATGTCGCAACTGCTATCGCAAAATCTCTAAAGTTTATATTTGCAACTTCACTAAACATCAAGATACCAACCATAACTAAAACTGGATATATAGCGTTTGAAGGAATAGCTAAAAATAGTGGAAGTAAAAACAGTGTTACACTAAAACAAAGTCCTGCAACAACTGCTGTAAGCCCGGTTCGTCCGCCCTCTTCTACACCACTTGCGCTTTCAACAAAGCTTGTTGTTGTTGACATACCCAAAAATGCGCTAAGAGTACTGCTTGCAGCGTCTGCTTCAAGTGTTTTTTGTAACTCTTTGCTGTTTTCTTTAAAAAGTCCAGCTCTGTATCCAAATCCAGAAAATGTTCCAAGTGAGTCAAACATGTGTGTGATTAAAAAAGTTATGATAACAGGAATAAGAGCGATTTGTAATGCACTCATGATATCAAGTTCAAATGCTATAGGAGCTATAGAAGCTGGCAAGGAAACTACGCCTTTTGGAGCTTCTGCGATACCAAAAATCCAACCAATAACTGAGGTTAAAAGTATGGCAAGTATGAAAGCACCTTTTAATCTCCAAGCACTAAAAGCAACAACAAGGATAATCCCAAAAAGTCCCAAAAGAACATTTTTATCGCCTAAATTTCCTAAAGTTACAAGAGTTGCACCACTACTTGCTATAATCCCCATCTGCTTCAAACCTATAAAAGCTATAAAAGTTCCAATACCTGCACTTATGGCACGTCTTAAATCAGCAGGAACGCTTTCAATAACCCATATACGAAACTTTGTAAGAGAAAGAACCAAAAACAGAGCTCCCGAGATGAAAACTATACCCAAAGCAGTTTGCCAAGGAAGTCCCATGCCTTTTACCATCGTAAAGGTAAAAAATGCATTTAATCCCATGCCGATACTCATAGCAATCGGAGTATTTGACCAAAGTCCGTTAAATATACAAGCTATGATTGTCATCAAAGCTGTTGCTGTTACTAATGCCTCATAAGGCATGCCAGTTTCACTCATAATCCCAGCGTTGACTGGAACTATATAAATCATGGTCAAAAATGTAGTAAACCCAGCAATCGCTTCGGTTTTAACACTTGTGCCTTTTTCCTTTAGCTTAAAAAAGCTCTCTATGCTCACTTTGGCTCCTTAAAATTGTTTACATGTAAACGCTAATTATAAACTTTTAACTCGTTGTATAAGCTATCTCTCTCAATTGGTGTAAATCCGCTTGTTTGGATGATATCTATAAAATCTTGTAACTTTGCTCCATCGCCACTTTTTGCTCCTGCTGCACTTTGAATAGACTCTTTTTGTATCGTTCCATCCATATCATCAGCTCCAAACTCTTGAGCTAACATCGCTAAATTCATAGTTGAAGTTGCCCAGTAAGCTTTTATATGTGGGATATTGTCAAGTATCAATCTTGAAATGGCGTAAGTTTTTAGTATCTCGTTTGAACCTAAAAATTTGTCAACTTTTAGATAGTTATTGTCTCGCTGATAAACAAGTGGGATAAAAGCGTTAAATCCGCCACTTCTGTCTTGAACATCACGAAGTCTTAGCATGTGATCTATTCTGTTTGCTCTTGATTCTACGTGTCCAAAAAGCATGGTTGCGTTTGAGTATCTACCGCGGTTGTGCCACTTTTCATGTATAATAAGCCAGTCACTTGAACTTACTTTGCCTTTGCAAACGTACTTTCTAACTTCTTCATCAAATATCTCTGCTCCGCCTCCTGGCATAGAATCAACACCGTTTTCAATCATCAAATCAAGCATTTCATCGTAAGTTAAACCATGTTCCTTTGAGAGAAAATTTACCTCAGCAGCAGTTAGAGCTTTTACATGTAAAGATGGATATTTTATTTTTATCTCTTTAAATATATCAAGATACCAAGAAAGTGGCATTTTGTTGTTGTGAGCTGAAACGATGTGAATCTCTTTAGCACCCTTAGAGTAAGCATCATCAACGATTTTCATCATCTCATCTTGCGTTAAAGTGTAAGCGTTTGGGTTTTTTCTATTTGCAGAAAATGCACAAAATTTACAGACATCTTTGCAAACATTTGTAGGGTTTAAGTGGCGATTTACGTTAAAAAAAACCTTTCTGCCCCAGCGTTTCTCTCTTTGTTTGCTTGCGTATTTGGCTAATGTGAAAAAATCTAAATCGTAGAGTTTCAATCCATCTTCAAACGATAATCTCTCGTTTGCTTCAAGTTTTTGTATCAAATCCATATATTCTCTTAAGTTTTAAAGTAAGGGGTTATTTTAGCCAAAATGTTTTAAGAAAAAACTTTTACATGTAAAAAGTTCATAATAGATAAAAAATATTGTTTGCTTATCGTCAGTTTATGGGATTTCTTTTTCAAGTAAAAAGCTTTTTATGTATTTGTTAAACTCTTTTATACTTAAAAGTCTCTGCTTAAGAGATATTATCTTTACTAAATTTTCTGATTTTTCTATCACACCAAAAGCGTTATATCTTACATCCAAATCTTCATTTTCGTCTTCTATAGTTAAAAGACAAAAATCTAAAACATCATCAAAATGATTAAAATTCCACATTAATGACATAAATCCAAACTGTTTTACAAGTTCGTCTGTTTCAATTTTTAGTGCTTTTATGATTTTATCTTTTATACTTACGACATCAAGTTTGGTAAAATCTGAAGTTTCTATGACTTTATAAATTTCAACTTTTATAAGATCATAGTTTTCCTTTTCAATCAAAGGAAGTAAAAAATTCCACTTTGCATTATCTTCTAAAAATCCAAAATCAGCTTGGATAATGTTTGCTCTTTCGTCATCATCTTCTGCATTGTTGTACTTTTCTATAAGTTTTTTGAGTTCACTCATTTTTTACTCCAATAATTATTTTAAAAATATAATTCTTAAAGACAAAGCCACCAATTCTTTACATGTAAGAATTTCTACATGTAAAGGTTAAAACGCTTAAATATACTTATCCATTGGATAATTTTCATATATAAAATCTATATCTTTATCGCCGCGACCGCTTAAGTTTACAAGGATACTTTCATATCTTTTCTCTTTTGCAAGTTTTAGTGCGTAAGCTACTGCATGAGCACTCTCTAAGGCTGGTATGATGCCTTCATATTTGCAAAGTTTATAAAATGCTCGTATCGCTTCATCATCATTTGCGCCTGCTAAATTTACTCTTTTTTCAGAAAAAAGATATGCGTGTTCAGGTCCAACTGAAGGATAATCCAAGCCACTTGCTATAGAGTGAACAGCTGCAGGTTCTCCTTTGTCGTCTTTTAAAACTATGGAGTTAAAGCCATGTATAACTCCTTCGCTTCCATACTTCAAACTTGCTGCATGTTCTCCAAGTTTTGTTCCACGCCCAAGTGGTTCAACTGCGTAAAGTTCACAAGGCTCTTCTATAAAAGCGCTAAATATACCCATGGCATTACTTCCACCACCAACACAAGCTACGATGTTATCTGGCAAATTTCCAGTCATATTTACAAACTGCTCTTTTGATTCTATGCCAACTACGCTTTGAAAATCTCTTACCATCATAGGAAAAGGGTGTGGCCCTACAACTGAACCAATCGCATAAAGGCTATTTTCTGGGTCTTTTAAGTATGAATCAAAAGCAGAATCTACAGCTTCTTTTAGTGTTTTTTGTCCAAATCCAACACTTACAACCTTTGCTCCAAGCATTTTCATTCTTATAACATTTGGATGCTCTTTTGCTATGTCAACTTCACCCATGTGGACTTCACACTCCATCCCAAAGTAAGCTGCAGCAGTTGCGATGGCTACTCCGTGTTGCCCTGCTCCCGTTTCTGCTATGAGTTTTTTCTTGCCCATGTATTTTGCCAAAAGTGCTTCGCCCATGCAGTGATTTAACTTGTGAGCTCCTGTATGATTTAAGTCTTCACGCTTTAGATAAATCCTGCCACCACCTATAAAATCGGTCAATCTTTTTGCATAATAAATAGGAGTTGGTCTGCCTTGAAAATGCGATCTTATGTCACGAAGCTGTGCTATAAAATCGTAAGAACTTGCAATAGTTAAGTACGCTTCTTCTATCTTTTTGCACTCAATTGCCAAGTTTTCAGGAAGATACGCTCCTCCAAATTTACCAAAATATCCATTTGAATCTGGAAACTTTTTTGTGTGAACTTTCTCTTTCATTTTCTTCCTTTGTTTAGTTTTTACTCATCATTTTCATCTTCATCTTGATATGGTAACTCTAATGTTTTGATATTTGCTATGGCATTTCCTGCAACTCCTTTTATAGAGTCATACATAGAAGTTGTGTTTTCTAAAACCTTGATTATCTGCTTTTCTCTTTGCTTCCAAATACGTCCCATCGCTCTTTTTTCAGAGTCTAAGTCTATCTGCATTTGCGTAAAACCTTCTACTATCGCTTCTATTTGCATTCTAAACTCATTGCTTGTTAGATAATTATAAAGCAAGCTCATCTTATCGCTTTTGTTTTCGTTTGATTTTGTAGCGTTTGCTAAGTTTATGATGCTCTCTCTTAGCACAAAACAAAGAGCCTTAAACTCTTCAAAAGTACAAACCCAAATGCCCTCATATAAACCCATTCTTTTTAAAGCACTTGGCAAAACATTTGTAACCAAAACACCTATATCGGCACCTTTTTCTCTCATGTCTGCTTTAAATTTTTCTATCCAAGAGTTTTGAAAGTCTTTTGTTCTTTTGCTTTCATAGTAAATCTTTCCGCAGTTTTGTAATTCTCTTGTGTTGATATTTTGTATGCAGTCCGCTCCTCGTTGCCCTTTTTTAATCTCTTCTATAACATCAAATGGAAATTCAGCTCTTAAATACTCCTCAATTGCAAGCTCTTGCGTTTCACCTTGAAGTTGCATCGAGCCTTGTTCTGCCTTTCTTTGGGCTTCATTTAACTGTCTTTTTAACTGCTCTAAATGTTCATCTTTTTGTTTTAATTTTAACTCGTTTGCCTCATCACTTTGCTTTTTTATCTTCTCTTTTTCTTCGGCTATTTTCTTGCTAAATTCAAGCTCGGCCTCAAGTTTTATCTTTGTTTCACTCTCTTCTTTTTCGCGTTTTAGTTTTTGTATCTCTATCTTTGCTAAGTTTAACTCTTTAACCTCTTTTGACTTTTCATCTAACTCTTTTTGTAAAGCCTTAAACTGCTCGCTTTGTTCTTCGGCAAATTGTTTTTTAAGAGCTAGCTCAATCTTTTGTTTCTCATCTTTTAACTCTTTTTTGATGGCTTCACTTACTCTTTCGGTAAATTTTTCTTCTTGCTCTTTTAATGCATCTTGTTTTGTTTTAAACTCATCCATCGCTTCTTTGTATTTTTTCCTATGTTCAGCAATTTCAGCGTTTAATTTCTTTTTTGCCTCATCTTCAAGCTTTGTGTACAACATCTCATTTACATTTATCAAAGTTCCACAATTTGGACACTTTATGCTACTATCTTGCATTATTTTTCCTTTACATGTAAAAGGAAATTATAGGCAAATTGCTTTTAGACATAAGTTAATTATTATTAATTTTTCCCTAATATTTATCAGTTATAAATATAAAAATTTTATATAAAGAAGCTTCCATGAAGATTTTACTTATTGAAGATGATGGATTAATTGGCGATGGCATTGTTATGGGCTTTAAAAAGCTTGGATTTAGCGTTGATTGGTTTGAAGATGGAGCCGAAGGCAAAGATGCTCTTATGATGGCAAGCTACGATGTTGTCATACTTGACCTTAGTCTTCCAAGCATGGATGGTCTTGATATATTAAAATTTTGGCGAGAAAAAAAGGTAAAAACTCCTGTTATCATACTAACAGCAAGAGACGCCATAACCCAAAGAGTTGAAGGGCTAAATAAAGGCGCTGATGATTATCTTTGTAAGCCTTTTTCATTAAACGAACTTCACGCAAGAGTTAGTGCACTTATAAGACGCTCTCACGGCGAAGCTGCAGAATTTATAGAAGTTGGCGAAATTAAACTCTACGCAGCAGCACAAAAAGTTACAAAAAATGACGTGAACGTAGAGCTTACAACAAAAGAGATAAAAATATTAGAACTTTTCATGCTAAACAAAGGCATCGTTTTAAGTAGAGAGGTTATAGCAGAGAAACTTTACGATTTTGATAAAGAGATAAATTCAAACGCTCTTGATGTTTTTATACATGCTCTTAGAAAAAAACTTGGAAGCGAATATATAAAAACAGTTTATGGGGCTGGATATAAATTAGAAGAGAAATGATGAAAAAATTAAGTTTAAAACTAAGACTCGTTATAGTTGTTATCATCTCTTTTGTTGTTGCTTCACTCATTGCAACCTCTGTTGGTATTTATCAAACAAGAGATTCACTAAATGAGATGTTTGATACGCAAATATACTATTTTGCTAAAAGAGTTGCATTATCTAACGAAAATACTTTTTCACTTTCACATGACAGTGGTTTTTTGAAAAAAGAACCAAAGATGATAGATAAACACATGTCTGTTGATGATGACGCTCTTAATTTTTCTATCTTCTCACTTGATGGTAACAGACTTTTTAGTGATGGCGAAGAGAGCAAATATCTTGTTTTTAACAAAAATGTTTTAAATGAAAAAGATGGCGTTTTGTTTGAAAAAAACAAAAAACTAAAAATCGTTTGGATGTTAAGCGCAAATAAAAACTTTATAGTTGGTGTTGGGCAAGAGAGAGAGTATGTAGATGAGATTGTCCTTCATATACTTGGAACACAAGTCATTCCTTGGCTATTTATAATTCCTATTTTGATATTTTTTGTATTTTTACTCATTTCAAAAGAGTTACGTCCTTTAAATAGACTAGCTAGCGATTTAGCAAAAAGAGATCCTAACGACAGCACTCCTCTTAGTGAAGATACGACTTTAGAGTTAAAACCATTTGTAAAATCCTTAAATTCACTATTTTTAAAGATAAAAAATATGATAGAAAAAGAGAGACGTTTTACCTCAAATGCAGCTCATGAACTTAAAACTCCTCTGGCAGCTCTTAAAATACAAACCGAAGTTGCAAAACTCTCACTAGATGATAAACCATCACTTTTAAAATCACTAAACAACATAGAAACAGGGGTCGATAGAGCAACAAGAATGATAGAACAACTTCTCGCACTCTCACGTCTTGAATCAGTTAATGAGTTTGAAAATATAACAGATATCAACTGGGTAGAAGTTACACGCTCAACCATAAAAGAGTTAGAGTTTAAAGCTCATGAGAAAAACATAAATGTTGAGTTTCTACATGTAAACGATGTAAAGTCTATAAAGGGCGAGCCTTTTGTGCTTTCATTGCTTTTAAGAAACTTGCTTGATAACGCTATAAAATACAACAAAAATGGTACAAATATAAAGATAAACTTGCAAAAAAGTTCTTTATGTATCGAAGATGACGGCAAAGGCGTGAATCCTGAACTTCTAAAAAATATAGGCGAGAGATTTGTCCGTCCTGCTGGACAAAAACAAAGTGGTAGCGGGCTTGGATTTTCTATCGTTATGCATATAGCAAAGCTTCATGGGCTTCGTTTAAACTTTGAAAACATAGAAACTGGTGGATTTAGAGTAACTATATCTTGGTAAAATTAAGAAATTTTTGGAGTTTTTATGAGAATTTTTATGTTGTGTTTGCTCTTTTTAACTCTTGGTTTTTCTCAAAGCCAAAACAGCAGTCAAGTAAAAATAGATATGCATGGCACTTCAAATCCACAAAATATTTACAATAACAATAGCAAAAAAGATTTTGGCAAGCTTGATTTTAAAAAACAAAAAGAGCAAAATAGTTCAAATTCTTCAAAAAATTAATCTTTTGCTAATAATTGTTCGTTTTAATTACATCATAAAATTTAAGACTTAATACAAAGTCACAAGGAGAAAAAAATGAAAAAAAGTTTAATTTTAGCAGGCTTACTATTTGCTTCAACTGCAGTTTTTGCACAGTATACAGGTGCGCCAGCAACTTCAAATCAAGTGGTTCAAGGTGGATTTACGGGTCCTAGCATCTCTGCTTCAACAGTAGCAGAAGCAAAAGCATTAAGAGATGATATGCCAATCGTTTTAGAGGGTAAAATAGTACAACATTTAGGCAAAGACAAATATCTATTCCGTGATGCAACTGGTGATATAACAGTTGATATTGACCACAAAGATTGGAGAGGCGTAAGTGTAGGACCAGATGATACTGTTGTCATTTATGGTGAAGTTGACAAAGATTGGAACTCTATAGAAATTGATGTAGATAGAGTTGTAAAAAAATAGTCATCAAAAAATCTCCATCCAAAAATATAGATTTAAAGCTAGGCTAAAAACCTAGCTTTTTTTATTTACATGTAAACCTTTTTATACACTTTTAACACAATAAACCACTTAAAAATTCAAACTTTCAAGTCATTTTAAAAATTAATCTTTCACTAACAATTCTTTGTTTTAATTACATCATAAAAGAACCAAAGGAGAACAAAATGAAAAAAAGTCTTATTTTAGCAGGCTTACTGCTTGCAGGAACTGCAGCTTTTGCTGAGCATTCGTACAAATCACAAGCTTCATATGACGGTGGTTTTACTGGACCTAGTGTAACAGTTTCAACAGTTGTGGATGCAAAAAATCTAAAAGATCATATGCCAGTTGCACTTGAGGGTAAAATCGTGCAGCATTTAGGAAAAGACAAGTATCTCTTCCGTGATGCAACTGGTGATACAACTATCGAAATTGATCATAAAGATTGGAGAGGCGTTAGCGTAAATGCTGAAGATATGGTTGTGATTTACGGTGAGGTTGATAAGAGTTGGTTTAAAGAGAAAATAGAAGTATATAGGGTAGTTAAAAAATAACCAAAAGAGCCTATTTTTGGCTCTTTTTCTTTACATGTAAAACTTCTTGCATATAAAACAAACACTAACTTAATCTCTATGTTTTTCCTTTTTTGATACAATAATCTTTTTTTATTTGAGGATAGGAAAAACAGTGAAAACATTAGAACAAAGTATAGAAGAGTTACTAGAAAACAAAGCAAGTGACTTTGAAATATCAAAACTTATAAAAACACATATTAAAGAGTACTTAGGCTCTTTAGATGAAGTCTTTTCAGAAACTCAAGGAAAAGATTTTTTAGTAAAACACACAAAGCAGATAGACAGATTTATACAAGCTATATACAAATACTCTTTACGCGTATTCTTTGGTGAATATGTACCAATGTACAACACCCTTCCTTTAACGCTTGTTGCACTTGGAAGTTACGGTAGAGAGGAGCTTTGCGTATACTCCGATATAGATTTGATGATAGTTTACAAAGAATCCAAAGGCTACAACATAGAACCGCTCATCCAGTCAATGTTGCACCTTGCTTGGGATGCTGGCATAAAACTTGGGCACAGAACTCACAAGGTAGAAGATATATTTAAAGCAAGCAATGAAGATATAACCATAAAAACAGCGATGATGGAGTCAAGATTTTTGTGTGGTTCTAAGTATCTTTGGACAGAAATAGAGAGAGAACTTTTTAAGATTAGAAAGTATGAGCAAAAAGAGTATATCTATCAAAAACTTTTAGCGTATAAACAAAGAAGTGAAAAACACCCTTTAACGATGGAGCCAAACATAAAAGAAGGAGTTGGTGGACTTAGAGACGCTAACACACTTTTTTGGATAGCTCATGTATTAATTGGCATAGATAAACTTGGCGAATTAACTCCAAAATACCTAAACGAAGATGAGTTTCGTGAGTTTAGAATGGCGTTAGAGTTTTTGTTTCGCGTGCGTTCTGCTCTGCATCTTAGTGCTGGAAAAAAACAAGATGTTTTAAATCTTGAATTTACACCAAGTGTTGCCAAAAAGCTTGGTTTTAAAGATACAAAAACTAAAAGAGCGGAAGTTTCACTCTCCACAAAAACCTTAGAGAGTTTGTGGATTTTAAAAGTTACAACGCAAATTTTTATAAAAAAACTAACCTCATCTCTGTTTTTTGATAAAAAAAATATCTCTATATTGAAACATTCGCAAATTGCAAAAGATTTCTTTTTGCGTGATGGAGTTTTATATACATCTTTTCACAAAAAACCAGCCACTTTAAAGCAGGTGTTAAAGCAGATTTTAGAGTTTGCTGATGTTAAAATGAAATACGATATATCAGTCATCCACTGGTTAAAATTAACCAAAATACCAGAACACAATTCAGCAGAAATATATGCACTTTTTAAAAAAGTGTTTCAAAGAGAGTTTTTAAATCAAATCCTTTATGCATTTTTTAAATCAAATATCTTGCAATTTTTAATAAAACCAGTAGCTCACACTATAAATCTTCCGCAGTTTGATGGCTATCACTCATATCCTGTTGATATTCACTCGCTTAAAACTTTGCAAATTTTAGAAGATATAAAAGAGCCATTTATCAAAGCTTTGTATGACGATATATGTGAAAATGGCAAAGTGATGATGAGACTTACTCTGTTTTTACACGATGTGGGAAAAGGTAGAAACTCAGACCACAGCAAACTTGGAGCAAAAATCTTTAAAGGCTATGCACAAAAACTGGGGTTAAATAACGAACAAATAGCGATGGGTGAACTTTTAATCAAAATACATACTCTTATGAGTAACGTTGCAAATAGAGAAGATATATACAATGAAAAAGTGATACTCTCTTTTGTATCCAAAGTAAAATCAGAACAAGCATTAAAACTCTTGTATATTTTAACTTACTGCGATGTAGGAGCTGTTAGCGTAAATGCGTACTCAAGGTTTAACTCAAAACTTTTGCGTGAACTCTACAACGCTTCTATCGTTGCTTTTGGACAAAACGAGTTAATAGATGAAACTTCAAGAAGGGTTAAAAAAGAGGAGTTGCTAAAAAAATCTGATGAGTACAAAGAGCTTCCTTTGT
>JBKECC010000064.1:0-19767 GCA_047974135.1 Campylobacteraceae bacterium
AAAATATAGACAAATCATGGAAAAATTTGGAAGTTTTCTCTATTGGAGAAGGCACAAGTAGAGCCGTAAAAGAGTTTGGCGTGGAAGTTTTTTATGAAGCAAAAAACTCTTATGGAGATGAGTTTGCAAAAGAAATAGCTTCATTTTTGCAAAATAAAAGAGTTCTTTTTCCTCATGCAAAAGAGGTTGTTTCAGATGTTTTTGGCATATTAAAAAGTTTACATGTAAATATAAAAGAGTTTGTAGTATATAAAACAAACTGTGTTAAAAGAGATACTAAAGAGAAGCCAGAAGATGGTTCTATTTTGATATTTACATCTCCTTCAACAGTAAAATGCTTTTTGGAAAATTTTGCTTGGAATGAAACATATAAAGCAGTTGCAATAGGCAAAAAAACTGCAAATGCTTTTCCAAAAGATATAAAAGTAAACATTGCCCCTATGCAAACTACCCAATCTTGCGTTCTTTTTGCTCAAACATTAAGCAAAAAATCTATATAATTATTTACAAATTAGCCTGAGTGGTGCGACAACCGTCACAATGAGGGTCCAACACTAAGATTTTGTGATAAAGCGTATATGCTTGGTGTGTTCTGCGTTGTCGTTTGAGCAAGTTTCTTGTGAGACTTTGCAGCCTAAAAAGCGTATCCTTTTTACATCGTTGGCTTATTAGGGCCGATGCATACCACGGAACGCCCACCCGGGTTGTTTGAAATAGCAATAATACAGATGTTGGGGACACTTGTGTTATTGCTATTTTTTTATTACTGTTTTGGAGAAATTGATAATGAAAATATTAGTAATAGGCAATGGTGGACGAGAATACTCCATTGGCTTAGCACTCAAAAAAGATAAAAATGTAAGTGATATCTACTTTGCACCTGGAAATGGTGCTACTTCAAATCTTGGAACAAATCTTGAAATAACAAACTTCGAATCTTTAGCATCTTTTGCAAAAAAAGAAGACATAGAACTCACTATAGTTGGGCCTGAAGCACCTTTAGTTGATGGCATCGTTGATGTTTTTAGAAAATATGGTTTAAATATATTTGGTCCTTCACGTGCTGCTGCAAGACTAGAGGGTTCAAAAGCTTTCATGAAAGACTTTTTAGCAAGACACAATATACCAACTGCAAAATACGTTCAAACATCTTCATTTGAAGTTGCAAGCAATTTTATAGATACACTAAAAGCACCGATAGTTGTCAAAGCAGATGGACTTTGTGCAGGTAAAGGTGTAATCATAGCAAAAAGTAGAAGTGAAGCAAAAGAAACGGTAAAAGATATGTTAAGTGGCGAAAGCTTCGGAAATGCTGGAAATTTAGTAGTTGTTGAAGAGTTTTTGGATGGATATGAACTCTCAGTATTTGCTGTTTGCGATGGAAAAAACTATAAAATCCTCCCAGCTGCACAAGACCACAAGAGATTGAAAGATAAAGACGAAGGTCCAAACACTGGAGGCATGGGTGCTTATGCTCCAACTCCACTTGTTAATGAAAAAATTTATAAAGATGTTGAAGAGCTAGTCGTAAAACCAACACTACAAGGTATGGCTGATGAAGGTTCTGCGTATAGTGGAGTTCTGTTTATAGGACTTATGATAGTTAATGGAAAAACTTATGTTTTAGAGTACAACGTTCGTTTTGGTGATCCTGAATGTGAAGTTTTAATGCCACTTTTAAAATCTAGCGTAAGTGAACTTTTTTACAAAGGTGCGATAGGAAAACTTGATGAATTAAAAATAGAGTTTAGCGATAAATACGCTGTTGGTGTAGTTATGGCAAGTAAGGATTACCCATACTCAAACTCAAATCCTGAACCTTTACATGTAAAGAATTTACAAAAAGTAGAATCTAATGGCTCTCACGTAGTTTATGCTGGAGTTAGTTTGAAAAATGACAAACTTTATGCAACTGGTGGAAGAGTTTTACTTTGTGTCGGACTTGGCAACTCCATAAAAGAAGCAAGAGATAATGCATACGCACTAACAAAAGAGATAGGTTTTGAAGGTGTTCAATACAGAAGCGACATAGCTTATCAGGCTCTTAAATGACAGAACAAGAATTAGCACAAAAATTTGAAGAAAACAATATAACGCTAGCTTCCATTCCAAAGAGAATGATTGCGTTTTTTATTGATGAGTTGATAGCTTCTGTGTTTATATTTATCATTTTTTATGACCTTTTAAATAGTATATCAACCGAAGATGATATAGTCTACGTTATAAATTATCTTACACCCTATGTTTTAGCCTTAAAGATAGCATATCAAACGTTTTTTGTTTGGATGTATGGTGCAACGCCTGGAAAGATGGTTGTTAAAATAAAAGTTATTTACATGTACACTATCGAAAATCCAAATATAATGCTTTCAGTAATTAGAGCTTGTGTTAGATTAATTAGTGAGACATTTTTCTATGTTGGATTTATCTGGGCATTTTTCAATCCTAAAAAACAGACTTGGCAAGATTATGCTGCAAAAACGTTGGTAGTTAATGCGTAAACTTTTCATTCCCTTGTCTATACTCGCATCTACGCTTTTGCTTGGCAATATTCAAGACGTTGAACTTGTTGCTAAAAGTGCAAATAAAAATGGTGATATGATAGAGGCAAGCGGAGATGTTTTGGTTTATTCGCAAACATATCTTATAACTGCAGATAAGGCAAACTACAACACAACTTCAGGTGATTTAGAACTTTTTGGAAATATAAATATTCTTCGTGGAAGCGAAGAGATGTCAAGAAGCGAATATGCATTTTTAAATATGAAAGAGGATTTAGGAGACTTTTCTCCATTTTTTTTATACAACCAATCAAGTGGACTTTGGATTAGATGCGGTGATGCGTCGGCAAATCCAAGCTACTATATAACAAAAGATGCAGTTGTTTCAAGTTGTAATGTTGAAGATCCAGACTGGAAGATAGGTTTTACAACTGGAGAATTAAACCGTGAAAGTAGTTTTTTGCATCTATATAATTCTGTATTTTATATAAAAGATTTTCCAGTTTTTTATCTTCCATATTTTGCTTTTCCAACTGACAATACAAGAAGAACAGGACTTTTAATACCAAATTTTTCTTACTCCAAAGATGAAGGATTTGTGTATGAACAGCCTATATATATTGCACCAAGCCAATGGTGGGATTTAGAAATTGATCCACAGATAAGAACAAGAAGGGGTGGAGGTTTATACTCGACACTTCGTTTTGTAGACTCACAGTATTCAACTGGACACATAAGTGCCGGAGGATTTAGAGATACATCAAGTTATGTAACAAGAGAAGATTTAAGAAACAATAAACATTATGGTTATGAGTTTTTTTATGACAGAAGTAGAATCATAGGAAGTGGGCTGGAAGAAAATGGTCTAGAAGATGGTTTGAGGGTTGATTATAAATATTTAAATGATATAGACTACTATAATTTAAAAAATGATGGTATAAATTACTATGACAGAATGGTTACATCTAGACTAAACTACTATTTAAGAAGTGAAGATCATTACATTGGTGTTTATTCAAAATACTTTATAGATACAGATAGTAGTAACAATGATGACACTCTTCAAGAGTTGCCAACTATGCAATATCACAAGTTTTTGGACTCATTTTTAGTCAACAATATACAATATTCAGTAGATGCACAGTATCACAATTATTATAGAAAAACAGGTGCAACAGCACAGCAATTTGAGTTAACAGCTCCTATAACTTTTTATACATCTTTTTTTGATGAAGCACTAAGGTTTAGCGTCTCTGAAAATATTTATCTCATGAGAGTTAACTATAAAGATTACATGAGTTCTGGAATTAGTGAAGATTATGGTCAATATGTAAGAAATTATCATAAATTTTCACTTTATACTGATTTAGCAAAACCTTATGAAAACTTTTTTCATAAAATATATTTTGGAGCAGATTACATAGTTCCAAGTTATGAGAAGAAGAAAGGTTATTTAGATAGAAGTGACTTTGCTCAAATAAATACAGAAGAGAAGCAGGTAGCTTTTACATTTAAGCAATATTTTTATGATACTGATGGTAAAAAAAGAGTTGTTCATAGCGTTAAACAACCTTACTATTTTGATAGAATGGATGAAAAATATGGTCCAATTGAAAATAAATTAAAACTATTTTTAACTCCAAACTTATCTATGAGTAGTGAGATAGAGTATTCACATAAAAAAGGTGACATTGAAAAATCTATAAGTTACATAAACTACGAGAATGATAAAAACAATTTTGCGTTTTCTCACAACTACAACAAAGAAGAAGATAATAACTTCCTTTCAGCAAGTTATGAGAGAAAAATCTTTAAAAATGAGAGTGTTTTTGCAAGTATAGATTATGACTTTGATGAGAAATTTACAAAGGGTTGGAGCATTGGCTTTAAACAAGCAAGAAAATGTTGGGATTATACAATTATGTATAGAGAAAATGTAACTCCAAAACTTGATAGTTCAGGACGAGCAAGCTCTGTTGGCAAAAAAGGAATTTTCTTGATGTTTAATCTTTACCCAATTGGTGGCGCAAAGTATGAATTTGCAACCGAGAGTACAACGGATTTATAATGACAGAAAAGTTAAGTTATAAATTTTTAAATCACGAAGAAGCTGCTTTAAGACTTTTAGATATTTTGCCTATAAAGCAGATGCAAGAAGAGGATTGGCTGATTTTGGGATTATCTGTAGAGTCAGTTATGATGCTGGAGAGGATAGCTAAAAAAACAGGCTTGTATTATGATTTTTTATTTAATGAAAAGATATTTTCACCAAATAACCCAGACTGTTTAATTGCAGCTGTTAGCGAAAGCGAAGAGATAGTGATACAAGAAGCACTTAGGGACTCATTTGACATAAAACTTGATTATATTTATGGAGAAGCCCATAGAAAATACGAAGAGGTTATACTAAAGAAGATTTACAAATATAGAAAAGGTGTGGATGCTTGTAGATTTAAAAATAGAAGCATATTACTACTTGATGAGGGTTGTGAAAGTGGTCTTAGAGCGCTTTGTGCTGTTAAGACAGTTATAAAAGAGGAGGCAAAATCGGTTGCATTTGCAACGCCATTTATAGCTCAAGATACTTTTAGTTTTCTTGATATGTCTATAGATGAGATTTTTACAGTTTACCAGATTGCAGATTTTGTTGAAACACCGTTTTATTATCAGGATGAGCAAAAGTTAAATTCAGATGTTATTTTAGCTATTTTAGAAAATAGCAAAAATTATTTACCGTTTCAGAAAAAACAAGGAGAAGAATAAAATATGGAATATAAAGTACATGTAAATAATCATGAAGAGATTTATGATATAGGAAAAGTTGCAAAACATGCAGCTGGTGCAGTTTTACTCAAAATCAACAAAACAGTTATATTAGCAACAGTGGCACGTGATGACAAACCAGTTGAAGAAGATTTTTTACCTTTAACAGTTAACTACATTGAAAAAAGTTATGCATCAGGAAGAATTCCTGGTGGTTATATAAAAAGAGAGACAAAACCTGGCGATTTTGAAACATTAACTTCAAGGGTTATAGACAGAAGTCTTCGCCCACTTTTTCCAAAAGGATATGGGTATCCAACTCAAATAGTTGTTATGGTTTTAAGTTGTGATAATGAAGTAGATTTGCAAGTTGCGGCACTAAACGCAGCAAGTGCAGCTCTTTTTGTCTCAGACGTTCCAGTAAACAAAAGTGTTTGCGGGGTTAGAGTTGGAAAAATTGATGGAGAGTTAATAGTAAATCCAAGCAACTCTGAACTTAAAAAAAGCACACTTGATTTGTATGTTGCAGGAACAAAAGATGAACTTTTGATGATAGAAATGCGTTCAATCGCAAATCTTGCAAATGATGAGCAAAATGTAAATGAAATGGGTGAAGAAGATATGGTTAGTGCTATCAACTTCGCTGCAACAGCTATATCAAATGCCTCAAAATCTTACGAAGCTACGTTTTTACCGATTAAAAAAGCAGATGCTATACTTGAATACAAAAGCGAGATAGCTGACGAAGAGATTTATTTACATGTAAAAGAAAATTATAAAAATGATGTTTACGCAGCACTTTCACAAATGGCAAAAAGTGAGCGTGCAGTTGAGCTTAAAAAAGTTCTAGAAAAAATCATGAATGACAGTGTTACGGTTAGTAAAGAGTGGGATAAAAATGTTGTAAAAAGCGTTTTAGAGTCTTACAAGCACAATGCTGTAAGAGCTATGATAGTTGAAGATAGAGTAAGAGCCGATGGAAGAGGGCTAAAAGATGTTAGACCTATCTCTATTGAGACAAACATACTACCAAATGCGCACGGAAGTTGTCTTTTTACAAGAGGACAAACTCAAGCTCTTGTTATATCAACACTTGGAAGCGACCAAGATGCTCAAATGAGCGACTTGCTAACTGAAAAAGGTGGAATTGCTGATAGATTCATGGTAAATTATAACTTTCCAGGTTTTTCAGTAGGAGAAGCAAGTCCGCTAAGAGCTCCAGGGCGCCGCGAACTTGGACATGGAAATTTAGCAAAAAGAGCGATTGAACCAACACTTGATATTAAAAGTTTATATACGATAAGAGTAGTTTCAGAAATACTTGAATCAAACGGTTCCTCTTCAATGGCAACAGTTTGTGGCGGCTCTTTGTCGCTTCGTGCAGCTGGAGTTGAAAACAAAAAACTTGTTGCAGGTGTTGCAATGGGACTTATCTTTGAAAACAACAAATATGCGATTTTAACTGACATTATGGGACTTGAAGATCATGATGGAGATATGGACTTTAAAGTTGCAGGAACAAAAGATGGAATCACTGCTCTTCAAATGGATATAAAACTTGGAGGCATCGCTCCTGAAATACTAAAAGAGGCACTTTATCAAGCAAAAGAAGGTAGAGAACACATTTTAGAAATCATGGAAAGAGCAAATAGTGAGATTGTTATAAATGAAGATATTTTGCCAAAATTTGAAGTCTTTAGTATTGATGCTTCAAAGATTGTTGACATCATCGGACAAGGTGGAAAAACTATAAGAGAGATCATAGAGACTTACTCTGTAAATATTGACCTTGACAGAGAAAAAGGCGAAGTAAAAATCTCTGGAGATAATAAACCAAAAGTTGAAGCTGCAAAAGAGCACATTTTAGGAATTGTAAAAGGTGCAAGTAGAGGTGGAAACGATAGAAGAAGTGGTGGAAGAAATGACAGAGATAGAGATAGAAAACAAAAAACACCAGAATTTGAAGTAAACTCTATTGTTAGTGGAACAGTTAAAAGAGTAGCTGATTTTGGCGCATTTGTTGAAATAGCTGATGGTTTTGACGGACTACTTCATATATCAAAATTAAGCGAAGGTAGAGTTGAAAAAGTAACTGATATTATCAATGTTGGTGATAAGATAAAAGTTAAGATTTTAGTTCAAAAAGGACCTAAAGTTGAACTTGGTTTTGAAGGTAAAGAGTAGTTAAAGCAAATTTAACAAATTTGTTGATAGAATCTCATCTTGCAAAGTGGTAAGTAGGGAAACTCATCCGAACGGATTTTGCAAATATTTATAAGGAGTCTTTTTATGAAAAAAGTATTATTACTTTTGATTGGTTTAAGCACTTTTGCTCTTGCACAAGATGCTGAAGCTGGCGTTCAAACAATTAAAGCATTTTCTGCTTTAGGTGCTGGTTTAGCGATTACTTTCGCTGCTGGTGGTGGTGCAATTGGTCTTGGTAACACAGCTGCTGCTGCTATTAGTGGTATTGCAAGAAACCCAGGTCTTAGTGGAAAATTAACAGGTATGATGTTTATTGCTATGGCGATTATCGAAGCTGCTATTATTTACGCACTTGTTATCGTTTTCATCCTACTTTATGGTAACCCATTTCTATAATAGTTGATTATTTTTAAGAGTTTGTAAGTTTTTTTGCAAACTCTTTTTTCTTTTTATGCGGTTGTGGTGGAACGGTAGACACGCTCTCTTGAGGGGGTAGTGCCTTCGTGGTGTACGAGTTCAAATCTCGTCAACCGCACCATCTTTTAAATATCTTTCTTTTTAAACCAAACACTTTTTTATTCTTTCAATTTTATATATAATTATCATTTATTACATTAAGGAGAAGCTTTGAAATATAAAGATATAGAAAATAGAAACAATAGACTCAAGAGAGAAAAAATTGAGTATCAACAAGAAAAAAACAGATCACTTATTGCAGCTCTTCAAGCTATAGCAATTTTCAACATGACAGTTGCAACTATATCTGCTTTTGCACTTGAGCTTGGGAAAAATAAATCTTTAGAGCTATTTATGTTTATGGCACTTTTGTTTGGTACTTTTTTTGCTGTAATTGCTATGTTGGGAATTAGAAACAAAGACAACAAAGAAGCGCATCAAATGATTATAGTGTCAATAATTGTTTCAGTATTTGGTGTTTTACTATTTTTTGCAAATAAGATGTTTTAAACTTTTACATGTAACTATTTTATATTCATATCAACTTTTAAACTTCTTGCTAGGGTTTCGCTTGCGATTTTCACGTTTTCTTTTGCATTTTGTATAGCAATATCTAGAGTTGTTATATGATTTATCGAACTTTGTATAGCCGATATACCATGCTTGTAAACTTCTTCAAAACCATCTCCAATACTTCCAACAACTGCAACTACTGGTATTTTGTGAATTGTAGCAAATTTGGCAACTCCAACTGGAACTTTGCCAAAAACACTTTGCCTATCAAGTCTACCTTCGCCAGTTATGACTAAGCTTGCACCAATGCACTGCTCATCAAATTTTGCAAGATTTAAAACAACATCTATGCCAGATTTTATATTTGTATTTAAAAAGTTTATCATAGGAAATGCAACTCCACCAGCTGCTCCAGTGCCAACCATTTCTCTTTTATCAGCATATCCTAAACTTGCCACAATATCGGCAAAATGAGAAAGATTTTTATCTAAAATCTTTACATCTTCCGTGCTAGCACCTTTTTGTGGTCCATATATAGCAGACGCTCCATTTTTGCCACAAAGTGGATTGTTTACATCGGAGATGATAGTAAAAGTTACGCTTTTTAATCTCTTATCTAATTTTGTCAAATCAATCTTGCAAATCTTTGAGAGTTCAACTCCACCAAAACCTATCTTATCGCCATTTTTATCTAAAAATGATGCTCCAAGAGCTTGCATCATGCCAACTCCTGCATCATTTGTAGCACTTCCACCAAGTCCTAGAAAGATATTTTTACACTTAAAATCAAGTGCTTTTAGTATCAACTCTCCTAGTCCATAAGTTGTAGCTTTTAATGCATTTTTTTCCCACTCTTTCAAAAGTGGAAGCCCAGAAGAGAGTGCCATCTCTATGATAGCATCGCCATTTTCTAAAATTCCAAAAGATGAGTTTATCTCTCTAAAAAGAGGATCATGAACCTTTGTTTTGATTATTTTTCCACCGCAGTTATAGAGCATAGCTTCTAGCGTCCCATCTCCTCCATCAGCCATTGGTATAACGCTAAAAGTAGCACTTGGAAAGATTTTGGAAAATCCTGTTTTTATAGCATTTGCAACTTCCAAAGAGGATAGGCTTCCCTTGTATGAGTCGCTTGCGATGATAATTTTCATGTCTTTAAACCTTTACATGTAAAGAGTTATTTTAGTGATTGAACTTTGAGTCTTAAAGAGTTTAGCACAACAGTCACAGAACTCACACTCATCGCAATTCCTGCGTAAACTGGAGTTAGAGCGATAGTTGGGTAAAAAATGCCTGCTGCAAGAGGAATGCCGATGATGTTATAGATAAATGCCCAAAACAGGTTTTGATGGATAATCTTCATAGTATTTTTTGAAAGCTTTATGCTTTTTTTAACGCTTAAAAGGTCATTTTTCATAAGGATTATATCACCAGCTTCTTTTGCTATGTCAGCTCCACTATTCATCGCTATGCCGATATCTGCTTGTTTTAGTGAAGGCGAATCATTTATGCCATCACCAACAAAAAGCACCTTTGCCTCTTTTTGCAACGCTATGATTTGTCCTAATTTTTCATTTGGTAAAACTTCGGCGATTACTTTTGTTATGCCTATCTTGTATGCAACACTTTGCGCTGGTTTTAGTTTGTCGCCAGTTAGCATTATAGGTTCTATATCTTGTGATTTTAAAAACTCTACCAACTCTTTTGCATCTTTTTTGATGGTATCTTCAAAGCTAAAAAATCCAACTATTTTTTTATCAACACTTGCTATAACTGTACTTTTCCCACTCTCAAGCCTTGCTTCATACTCTTTTTTATTTTCTTCATCAACTTTAATATTTAGTTTTTCCAAAAGCTCTATAGTTCCAACAACTATTTCATTATCTTCACAAACGCCAGATATGCCAGCACCTGTGTAAACTTTAAAATCTTTTACATGTAAAGATATATCAGCATTTTTATCTTTTGCAAATGCGGTTATTGCATGGGAGAGTGGATGTTCGCTTAAAGCTTCACATGAAGCTATTTTTGAAAGTAGGCCAGTGTCGTTTATGTTAGAGTTGCCAACTCTTATTTTTCCTTCTGTAAGCGTTCCTGTTTTGTCAAAAATAGCGTATTTTACTTTTGAAACTATCTCTAAAACTTCTGGATTTTTTATAAAAATTACCTCTTTTGCACCTTTGCCAACACCTCCAACGATAGCTATTGGTGTAGCAAGTCCGAGTGCACAAGGACAAGAGATGATTAAAACACTAATAGAAGCGATGATAGCCATTTGTGTATTGCTAAGCAAAAACCAAACTATAAAGGTTAAGATAGCGATTAGGATGATAGCAGGAACGAATATAGAGGAGATTTTATCTGCCAATCTTGCTATTGGCATTTTTTTACCTTGAGCATCGCTTAAAAGTTCGATGATAGAGGCAAGTACAGAGTTTTCATACTCTTTTTCTACTTTTACATGTAAGAAACCATTTATAAGTGTATATCCACCTAAAACTTTTGTGCCGCTTTTAACAAAAACAGGCATAGCTTCACCACTCATCATCGAAGTATCAACCTCACCTTCACCACTTACAATAACACCATCTAAAGTTATACTTTGTCCAGATTTTACGGTGATGATGTCGTTTATCTCTAACTCTTCAAGTTTTTTTTGTACTATTTTGCCATCGCTCTCTACAACATCAGCACTTTTTGGAACTAGATTTAGAAGTGTTTGCATAAAATTTGTCGCTTTATCTCTAGCTCTTGCTTCTAAGTATCTTCCAAGAAGTATGAAAGTTATAATCATCGTTGCACCATCAAAATAGACAAATCTAAGATTTGGTGGAAACTTATCCGGAATGAGTAGCACAGCAACAGAGTAAAAGTAAGCCGCACTTGTTCCAAGAGCAACTAAGACATTCATATCAAAAGTTTTGTTGCTAAGGGCTTTGTATGAGTGCTCATAAAATCTAAAACCAGCACCAAATTGTACGATAGAAGCAACTAAAAAGATTATAAACAAACTTGTATTGTGTGATAAGCTATGGAAAAAATGCCCACCAAAATGGATAACAAGTGTTCCAAATAGTGCAATCAAAAAAGATATAAAAAGACTTCTCTGTTCGTTTTCATCTTTTTTTGTATCTTTTAAAACTTTATAGCCAAGCTTGTTTATCTTCTCTTCAATTTTTTCTTTACTAACTTTTACTTCATCATATACAAAAACTCCACTTCCAGTACTAAAGTTAACACTTGCGTCTGTTACGCCATCAAGTTTTTTGACAACTTTTTCTATGCTGTTTGAGCAATTAACGCAAGTCATACCACCGATTTGGAGTTTTTGTTTTTTCATAAGATTAGCTTCTTGATACTTCTTTGATGATAGGAAAGCCTAAATCTTCCATCTCTGATTTGAATTTTTCTTCATCCTCTTTTGAGTTTAAAGTTACACTTACCTCTCTTGGCTTTACATCAAGATTTACAGTGATATCTCCAAAATCATCCTCAAGAGCACCTTTTACAGTTTTTGCACAGTTTTTGCAATTTATGTTATTTGCAGTGTATGTTACTTTCATATTCTTTCCTTGTTATGTAATCTGTAATTAGTATAGTAGGACAAAGTAAATATAAAAATATTTAAAGTATTAATAAAAATGAGAACTCTAAGTAGATTTACTACTTAGAGTGAATCGTGGATTTATTGTTTTGAGTAAGTTGTATCAACTCTTCTATTTTCAGCTCTACCTTCTGGAGTTTTATTATCAGCTATTGGTCTTTTTTCTCCATACCATTCTGTAATTATACTTTCTTTGGCTACACCAAGCTCTATTAATCTGTTAGCGACAGCTTTAGCTCTTCTTTCAGATAATTTTAAATTGTAGGTATCTGAACCTATTGAGTCAGTATGTCCTTCAAGTTTTACACTATAGCTTTTTTCACTATTTAATATAGCTGCTACTGTTTGGATTTGTTCATCAAATTCAGGAGTAATTGTATCCTTATTAAAGCCAAAATTAATTTTTAAACTTATTACTTTAACACAACCAACAGCATCAACTTTTTGACCTTTTGGTGTATTTGGACATAAATCTTTATCATCAGTTACACCATCACCATCACTATCACCATATACTACTGGTTCTGCTGAAATTGGAGCAACTGCAATAGGTGCTGGTTCGATTGTTTGAATTGGTTTGGCAGTTTCAACATAAACAGGCTCAGTTTCTTCACTATATTTTGCACCAAACGGAATAGAAACACCTAAACTATAAAAAATATTGCTATTCCCATCATCAAATTTTATAGCATGCCTAACTTCTGCTCTGAGTGATGCATAATTTGTCAGAGCATATTTGACACCTACACCATATTGGCCAAAAGCACCCCCATCATTTTTATATAACTCTTTATCTACATCTTCATATCCCAAACCAAGTAATCCATAAAGAGTCACTTTGTCAGACATTTTTAAATCTTTAATTACATTTAGGTGAACTCTTGCAATATCTGTTTTGATATTGCTTTTTTTATATTTAACTCTAGTTGAGTAATCAAAACCTAGCTCAATTTGATCAATCGGTGCTTTCTCTATATCAAGTCCCAACCTAAAACCGAAAGACACGTGGTCATCGATCTGTAAATCATTACTTGGATGTACTCCGCCAATCATTGGAGTAAACTCACCACTTGCGAATATAGAGCTTGAGCAAAAAGCAAGCACTAATAAAGATTTAGAAAATTTATTCATAAAATATACCTTAGTTGAGTACAGTGTTATTGCACTTTTATTTGTTTCGACTTATTTTATATAAATATTGCTTAAATGATTTTTTAAAATACATTTTTTAAAAGATTTTATATGGAAAAATTTATTTTTATAGTAAATTACCTTAATCTTTTAAAGCATTCAAAAGTATCTCTTTTATGGTGTTTAATCCATAAACTTCACTCATTCCCCATTTTACAGAGGTATTGAAAGCATTTTTTGCTATCTCTTCTGTATCAGAAGCTGGTATAATTAACTCATTTAAGCTTATAGGTGCACCAATCTTACTAAACCAATTTTCAAGTGCTTTTATACCCTCTTGAGATGTCTCTTTACCAAATATCTCTCTTGAAAATCTTTCTATTCTTGTGCTATCTCTTTTGTCAAGCCATTTTAACCAAGCAGGTATTATAACAGCAAGTCCTGCCCCATGAGCAACATTGTAAATAGCGCTAAGGGAGTGCTCTATCATGTGATTTGGAAAGTTGTATCTTCCAAGTCCTAAAGATGTTAAACCATTTAACGCCCAAGTTGAAGCAAGTGCAAATTCATATCTTGCGTCTAAATCATCTCTGTTTTTTATAACAGCATTTGTTGATTCTATAACTGTTTTTACTATATTTTCAACAAATCTTTTTTGTATGGCTGGACTATCTTCAGAAGTAAAGTATCCCTCAATCGCGTGCGCTATGATGTCAACTGCAGAATATGCCAAGTAATTATCCGGCACTGTTTTCATAAATGCTGGGTTTATGATAGAGACTTTTGGAAAAACAAGCGGAGATTTAAAAGACAATTTTTCCTTTGTCTCTTCGTTTGTTATAACTGCTCCTTCGTTCATCTCGCTTCCTGTTGCTGAGATAGTTAGTATAACAAACAAATCAAGTGCGAAAGTTACCTTTTTACCCATAAAAAGTTCCCAAGGATCACACTTTGTAAGTGACGCTGCTGCTATAGTTTTTGCTTCATCAACAACGCTTCCTCCACCAACTGCAAGTACGGCTGTAGCGTTTTTTGCTTTTTCAACACCAACTCTTGCATGAGCTATGGTTGGGTTTGAACTAACTCCTGCGTGCTCAACTACCTCGATATTTTCATCTTTCAAAACTTTGGTAATCTCATCATAAAGTCCAGATTTTTTTATAGAATTTTGTCCGTAGATGAGTAAAACTCTTTTGTGTCCTGCATTTTTTAGGATTTTTCCTATCTCTTTTTGTCTATCTCCGTAAATAAGCCTTGTTGGATTGTAGTATGTAAATGGTTTCATGTAAAAATCCTTCTTAAAATGTAAGAAATTATTATATTACTCTTTTAACAACAAAACAATTAAGCTATCTTTACATGTAAAGAAAAAATGGTGAATTTTTGATATAATCAGCACTTATTTTAACATTTGGGATGAAGCTGGAAAAATGAACATTTTTGAAGTTGCAGATATCTTTGGAATAGTCGCATTCGCGATAAGTGGATTTTTAGTAGGAACGAGAGAAAAGCTTGACTTACTAGGACTTTTTCTAGCCGCTTATCTAACAGCTCTTGGTGGAGGTATCACAAGAGATGCTATAGCTGACCGTGTTCCTTACGCATTTTCAAATATGCTACCAACTTTTCTTGTTATAAGCGTTGTTATATTTGGCATTTTATTTAAGATATATAAAAAAGATAAGTTAGAGAGAAATCACATTTTTATAATAAGCGATACATTTGGACTTGTATCTTTTGCAATCGCAGGAGCTATTATCGCGCTTGAAGTTCATTTTAATATTTTTGGTGTGATTATGCTAGGTCTTTTAACAGCAGTTGGCGGAAGTGCCATAAGAGACATAATGCTAAACAGAGTTCCATTTTTTATGGTGAGTGAGTTTTATGGAACCGTTGCTATAATCGTAGCTTTTGCTATATACTTGTTAAATTATTTTGGTATGTTAAATCTTATCAGCAGTATAATCGTTTTTGCAATCGGCGTAGTATTGCGGCTTGTTGGATATTATAGAGGTTGGAAACTTCCAAGAATTAACTAAAATTATAAAATAAAAAGGATAAAAGATGACACTAAAAGAGATAGACGAAAAGTATGTTTTACACACTTACGGAAGAAATTATGTAAATTTTAAAAAAGGGCACAACGCTACACTTTGGGATGAAGACGGAAAAGATTATATAGATTTTACAAGCGGTATAGGCGTTGTAAGCGTTGGACATGCAAACGAAGTAGTAGCAGACGCTATATATGACCAAGTAAAAAGCATAACTCACATATCAAACCTTTTCTTGATTGAACCTCAAGCATTGCTTGCAAAAAAGATAGCGGAGCTAAGTGGTTATGATATAGCAGTTTTCTTTGGAAACAGCGGAGCAGAAGCAAACGAAGGTGAAAAAAAATTAGCAAGAAAGTATTTACAAAAAAAGATTAAAAACAAAAAGTATAAAGTCCTAAATATTGAACACTCATTTCACGGAAGAACTATAACAACAGTAAAAGCAACAGGACAAGAGAAGTTTCATCAAGTAGATTTTAGCCCATATCCAGATGGGTTTGAGTTTAAGAGCCAAATCAAAGATTTATATAACTCTATAGACGATGAAACAGTTGCTGTTATGATTGAATTAATCCAAGGCGAGGGCGGAGTAGCTGCCTTTCCTATAAAAGAGATACAAGATTTAGCAGAATTTTTGAAAGAAAAAGAGATTTTACTTATAGTTGATGAGGTTCAATCAGGCGTTTACAGAAGTGGAGAATTTCTTACATGTAAACTTTATGGTATCGAACCAGACATCATAACTTTAGCAAAAGGCTTATCTGGTGGCGTTCCAATAGGAGCGGTTTTAACAAAACATAAAGATATTTTTGTGCCAGGCGATCATGGAAGTACTTTTGGTGGAAATTACCTAAGCACAAGAGCAGGACTTGCTGTGCTTGATATACTGGAAGATTATAAGCAACATGGATTTTTACAAAGCACGATTGACACATTTGAAGAAAATCTTGATAATTTACTAAATGAATTTAGTAGCGTTTTTACAAAAAAAACAGGCATTGGTCTCATGAGAGGTTTAAAATGCACGGATGACGAAATACTCGGCAAAATCATAAAAGCTTGTTTTGAAGAGGGTGTTTTGGTTTTAAAAGCTGGACAAAGTACACTTAGATTTTTACCGCCACTTACTATTGATGCAGATGAAATACTTGAGGGTTTTGCTAGAATCAAGGTAGCCCTTTCAAAGCTGTAATGATAAAATTTAGTGAGTATATGAATGAGTGGTTGTACGGTGAAGATGGCTACTACTCATCCATGCCGACAATCGGCAAAAAAGGTGATTTTGCAACCTCTGTAACGACTTCAATGTTTTTTGGAGGAGCAATAGCAAATCACCTTTTAAACTTGATAAAAAATAAAAAACTCTCGCAAAACGCTACTGTAGTTGAAATAGGCGCGCACCACGGATATTTGATAGCAGACATCGTACAATTTATATATACATTAAATTCATCTCTTTTGAATACACTAAAATTTGTCATCATAGAACCACTAGAAAAAATTCAAAAAGCCCAAGAAGAGTATTTAAACTCAAGTTTTGGCGACGCGGTAAAGTTTATTTGGTACAAAAGCTTAAAAGAGTTTACATGTAAAGAGGCTTTTGTAGTTTGTAACGAGCTTTTTGACGCATTTGCTTGCGAAGTTATAAAAGACAATAAAATGCTTTATATGAAAGATGATGAGCCTATTTTTGATGAGATTGATGAAAAAACAAAAGAACTTTGTAAAAAGTACGATATAAAAAAAGGTGAAGTGACAAAGGGTTATGATGAGTTTTGCAAAGACTTATCAAACGCAGTTGAAAAATGCGAGTTTTTAACCTTTGATTATGGCGAAGAACTTCCACGTGGAGACATTTCTCTTAGATTTTATAGTGGGCATAAAACGTATCCTTTTTTTTCGTTAACGCATTTTGCCAAACTTGAAAAAGAGAAAAATTTGAGTATCAAAGAGCTATACAAAAAGAGTGATTTAACGTATGATGTGGTGTTTCAACATATTTTTGATGAGATGAAAAATGCAGGATTTGAACTATGTGAGTTTTGTAATCAAAACAAAGCTTTGGTAGACTTTGGGATGATAGACTTGCTTGAAATGTTAAAAAATAACGCAAGCGAGGATATTTACCGCTCTGAAGTCAATAAAGCTACACAGTTAATCGACCCAGCCTATCTTGGAGAGCGGTTTAAAATGGCAAGATTTCAAAAAGGGATAAAATGAAAATAAAAGTAAATGGCGAAGAGTTAAAAACAAAAGCCAAAACCATAGAAGAGTTGATAAAAGAGCTTGGTGTCGAAAATCAAGTCATGGCAGCTGCAAAAAACATGGAAGTTGTAAAAAAAGACGAATGGAATAAAGAGCTTTTAAGTGAAAGTGATGAGATAGAGCTTTTACGCTTTGTTGGAGGAGGCGAATAAGCTTTACATGTAAATATCAGTTGATTTTATAAATAGGAGGATGTTTATGAGAAAGATAATTTTGGTATTTTTAGTTTTTGTTGGATTTTGTTTCGGAACTGAAAAGTCAATAAGTGAACTCGAAAAAGCTTGTTATAAAACTAAAGTTCAAGAATGTATAGACTTGGGTGTAATGTATGAAAATGGTAAAGGCGCTACAAAAGATGTAGTTAAAGCATTGGAGTTGTACAAGCTTGCTTGTGATAATGGATTTTCTCGTGGATGTACTTTTTTGGGTTTTGTCTATGATAAGTATGATAAAAAAGATGGAATAGAGCAAAATATAACAAAAGCAGTCGAACTTTACACAAAAGCTTGCGATGACAATGAAGCTCTTGGGTGTACTAATTTAGGTGTTTGCTACTCATGGGGTGATGGAGTTGAACAAAATATAACAAAAGCAGTTGAATTGTACAAAAAAGGATGTGATGGTGATGAAGCTCTTGGATGCTCACATTTGGGTTATATGTACTATGCTGGCAAAGGTGTTGAACAAGATAAAAATAAGGCATTAGAATTATACAAAAAAGCTTGTAATGGTGGTGGAATAGGCGTGGCATATGGTTGCTATAATTTGGGTGTTTTTTATGAGCGCGGTAATGGTATTGAGCAAAATATAACAAAAGCAGCTGAATTATACAAAAAATCTTGTGATGGTGGTGAAAGCGGTGGATGTATTAATTTGGGTCTTTTGTATCAAAAGGGTGATGGCATAAAACAAGATTATTTGCAAGCAGTTGAATTATATAAAAAAGCTTGTGATGATGGTGAAGCTATTGGATGTTACAATTTAGGTCTCATGTATGAAAAAGGTAATGGAATTAAGAGAGATAAGAAAAAAGCAAAAAATATATTTGGTCAAGCTTGTTCTTTGGGATACAAACACGGTTGTACAAAATATAGAAGCATGTAAGATAAGTTAAGCCATTAAAGTTTACATGTAAGCCTTAATGACTTAACTTCTGCTCCGTTTTTATCTCGCTTTCTATAACAGCGATAGCTATAGCAAAACCTCCATCGTGAGCTATGGAAAGTGAGAGCGCGGTTATTTTGAACTTTTTTATCAAGTGTGGTGAGAGAGTGAAGCAGGGAGCTCCACTTTTTAACTTATATATCATTATATCAAAAAATCCACACTGTTCGCTTATACCAAGTCCTAAAGCTTTGGAAATCGCCTCTTTTGCTGCCCAAAATCCAGCTATAGTTTGCACGCTCTTTGCTAAGATGATTTCTTCTTCGCTTAAAAATTTTTGTAGTGCTTTTTGCCCAAATTTTTCTAAAAATCTCTCTATCCGTTTTATCTCAACTATGTCTGTTCCAACCATGTTTTCGCTCTTTGTTGCTTACGTGTAAACTTACATGTAAAAGTTTTTAAAACTATATCTATTTTTCTTTAAAAGTACAAAAAGTTTTTACATGTAGAATTTAAACAAACGTTTGACATAAACAGTTGTTTTGTAGTACAATTTCAAAATTTTCAAATCCAAGAAAAGAAAAATTATGGAAAAATCCCCAAAAGATAGAATCTTTGAAACAGCCCTAAAACTCTTTAGTGAGAGAGATTTAAGCGATGTTTCTATAAGAGAGATTGCAAAAGAGGCAAATGTCAACATCGCTTCTATAAATTACTACTTTAGTAGCAAAGAAGAGCTTTATATCTCAATCATCAAAAGTATTAAAGCTTTTGCTGAGGCAAGATTTAGTGAATATGTAAGCGATTACGAAAATGCTAAAAAAAGCTTTACATGTAAAGACAAACAAGAACAAAGAGAGTTTTACGCTTTTTGGCTTAAAAAAATTATTGCATTAGTTATAAACATGGTTTTTGGAAGGTTGAAAGAAAATAACTTTGTACATAAAATAGTTGTAAAAGAGCATATGAGTGGTGGAAAAGGTTTTGATATCTTGTATCCTGATTTTTTAGAAAAGATTTTTTCATTGCTTGATGAGATGATTTTTGAACTATCAGCAGACAAAAATATGAAAAAAGTAAAAATCAGAACTCACACGATTCTTGGGCAAATTATAGCTTTTGTTGTAACTTACTCTTCTGCAAAATTGCGATTAAACTTGGATGAAAA
>JBKECC010000070.1:0-12869 GCA_047974135.1 Campylobacteraceae bacterium
TTAGAACTATTTTTACCAGATAGAATCGTAAATCGTTTGATGGGCGAGGGCGATTTAGCTACTTTGGCTGAAAAAACAAGTGCAGTTATAGATGATAAAGAGGCTAAAAAATTAACAAAGAAAATTCAAAAAGGTGAGTTTAACTTTGAAGATTTCTTATCTCAAATGGAAAGTATGAAAAAACTTGGAAGCATGAAATCTATCATAGGTATGATTCCGGGACTTTCAGGCATGGCAAGTCAGTTAAAAGATATTGATTTTGACAATTCAGTAGAGATAAAAAGAATAAAAGCTATGATTTCCTCTATGACAAGAAAAGAGAGGTTAACGCCTTCACTTTTAAACAATGCAAGAAAAAGAAGAATATCTGAAGGTGCTGGACTTTCACAAATGGAAGTTAACAGATTTTTAAAACAGTTCCAAAATGCTTCAAAACTTGCTAAAAAGTTTTCAGGTAAAAATGCAGCACAAAATATGCAAAGTATGCTCTCACAGCGTGGTGGCGGCTTTCCAAGATAGTCGTTCTTTGGTTTAACTATGTATGTCATGGCATATATATTTAAGCTAGTAGAACATAGCAATTTTTTATAAATAATACAAGGAGATTATACTATGGCAACCGTAGTAAGACTTACAAGAACAGGAAGAACAAAAAAACCTTTCTATAGAATCGTTGTTACAGACAGCAGAAGAAGAAGAGATGGAAACTGGATCGAAATCATCGGTTATTACAATCCTTTAACTGAACCAGTAACAATAAAATTTGATGCTGACAGACTAAACTATTGGAAAAGTGTTGGAGCAAAACTAAGCGATAGAGTAACATTAATCACTGGTAAATAATAATGATAGACTCATTTTTAAGAGAGTTTGCTAAACTCATAGTTAGTAACCCTGAAAATATTAAGGTTGTTAAAAATGATGTAGATGAAAACTTTAGTGAAGTTACCTTATATGTTGACAAAGCCGATACAGGAAAACTAATCGGCAAAGATGGCAAAATGATAAATGCCATAAAAACCGTTATTTCTGGTTGCAAAGCCAAGAACGGTAAATCTTACAGAATAACTATAAAATCTTTTGATGAAGAGTAACGAACTTATAGAAGTTGCAAAATTAGGTCGCGTTGTGGGGTTAAAAGGGTATCTAAAACTCCATAACCTTGGCGACTTTCCTGAGCAATTTAAAAAGGGAGCCTCTTTTTCAACCTCAAAAAATGAAAAGCTGACAATCCAAGATTATGACAAAAACAGAGACTTAGTCTTGTTTGTTGGTCTTGCAGATAGAGAAAACGCTGCAAAATATACAAATGAAATTCTTTGTACCACAAAAGAAGAGACAAGAAAAAACTGTAAATTAAAAAGTGGAGAGTTTTTTTGGTTTGACGTTGTTGATTGTGAAATCATAGACAGTGGCGTAAAGCTTGGAACAGTTGATGAAATAGAGAGAATTGCTGAACAAAACTATTTACATGTAAAGACAGATGAAAGCTTTACAAAAGATGGATTTATGGAGTTTTTTCTAATTCCTTACATAGACAGATACGTAAAAAATACAGATATAAAAACAAAACAGATTACTACAGTTGATGCGATAGACTTTTTAGAAAAGGTTTAGCGTGAAATTTATCTTTGTTACACTTTTTCCAGATTTAGTCGAACCTTACTTTTCAAACTCTATACTTTCTCGTGCAAAAGATGATGAGTTTATACATGTAGAGTTTATAAATCCACGAGATTTTAGCACTGATAAACACAAAAAAGTTGATGACTATAAAGCTGGTGGTGGAGCAGGGCTTTTGATGAGTCCACAACCTCTTTTTGATGCACTAAACCACATAAGAGAAAAACATAGTGATGCTTACTTTATCTTTCCAACACCAGTTGCAAAAGAGTTTAAGCAACATGATGCAAAAAGATTATCTAAAAAAAATGTAATCGTTTTTGTTTGTGGAAGATATGAAGGCATTGATGAGAGAGTAGTTGAAACGTTTGCAAATGAACTTTTCTCTATTGGAGATTTTATACTAACAGGTGGCGAACTGCCAGCACTTTGTTTGTGTGATGCCATTTCAAGAATGGTTGAAGGAGTTTTAGGAAATGAAGAGTCTTTGGTTGAAGAGAGCTTTGAAGATAATCTTTTAGAAGCCCCATCTTTTACAAAACCAAATATTTTTCAAGATTTATCTTTTCCCTCAGTCTTTTTAAAGGGAAATCACAGTAGAATTGCAAGCTTTAAAAACAGTATGGCAAATGCAAAAACAAAATTTCATAGACCTACCCTGTATAAAATAGTTAAAACAAAAGCATTCAATAAGGATTAAATATGCGTAATAAATACATCGAAGCATTTGAAAATGCACAAATCGCTACAAAGACAATACCTGATTTTCGTGCAGGTGATACTCTTCGTTTAGCTATAAAAATTAAAGAGGGTGACAAACAAAGAGTTCAAAACTTTGAAGGTGTTTGTATTGCAAGACGTGGCAGCGGAACTGGTGAAACATTTATAATCAGAAAAATCGGCGCAAACAGTGTTGGTGTTGAGAGAATTTTCCCAATTTATAGTGATAGCATTGAAAAAATCGATGTTTTAAGACGTGGACGCGTAAGACGTGCTAAACTATTTTATTTACGCACACTTCGTGGTAAATCTGCAAGAATTCGCGAACTTAAAAAATAAATATAAACTTTTAAAATCTTTGTGCCTCGTCTTTGAGGCACATAACTCCTTTTTAAATTAAACCAAATCAACTAAATACCATCATAACAAAATCATAAAAAATTAATCAATTTTTTATTTACATGTAAATAAATTTCATCAAAGATATAAAACTTAAATTAATATATAATTTTCTTATTAATTAACATATTTAAAAGAATTTTATATTTATAATTTCACTTTATGTAGAAAAACTACAAACAAACCATAAAGGGGAAATATGTTAAGTCTTACAAAAAGTCTTATCAAAAGTTTTGTAATTTTATCGGTTGGAAGTGCCTTTTTGTTGGCAAATCCTATAGAACAGCCTTGTCCTAAAGAGGTGTCAGATTTACCAGATGGTACAACTTGTTGGAGTGGACAAGATAGCGAAGGCGCATACTACTGGATAGCAAAACCAAAAGATTGGAACAAAAATCTTGTTATGCATGCTCATGGAGGCCCGGCTCTTGGTAAAGCAACATTTAAAAGAGCTACTGACGATTTTAAAAGATGGTCAATTTGGGTCAGAGATGGATATGCTTTAGCTATCACATCTTACAGACAAGGTGGTGTTGAAGTTATGGCTGCAGCAGAAGATGTTGCAAGACTACTGCCAATTGCCGTAAGCGTTGTTGGAAAACCAGATAAAACTATACTTCACGGTCAATCTTGGGGTGGCGGTGTTGCAGCACGCGCAGCAGAAGAAAATGGTCCTTTTTCAAAAGTTAAACCAAAGTTAGATGGAGTTTTATTGACAAGCGGAGTTCTTGCAGGTGGAATCTTGTCATATGATTTTAGACTTGACTTAAGGGCTGTCTGGCAAGTAGTTTGTGCAAATCATCCAAGAGCAAACGAGACGCAGTATCCACTTTGGCAAGGATTGCCAGCGAAAGACGCAAAGATGAGCAGAGATGACTTGAGCGCTAGAGTAAATGAGTGTTTAGGCTTGGATAAAGACAAGTCAAATAGAACAAAAGATCAACTTCAAAACATACAAACTATTGTAAATGTTATAAAAATTCCAGAATCAAGCATACAAAGTCACTTAACTTGGGCTACAAATCATTTTCAAGATATAGTTTTCAATAGACTAGATGGAAAAAATCCTTTTGGAAATGAAAAGGTTGTTTATGTTGATTCAAATGATGATAAAGAGTTAAACAAAAAAGTTTTAAGATATAAACCAGATCCAATTGCATTTGAAAAATTTAAAAACGATGCAGATCCAACAGGGGATATAAATCTTCCAATATTAACAATTAGAGGTATTGATGACCCAACAGCATTTGTAGAGTTAGCTAGCACTTGGCAAGATACAGTCAAAAAAGCTGGAAAAGAGCAAAATTTAGTTCAATTATATACAAATGACGCAGGACATAGTTACTTAAGTGATGCGCAGTATGTTGCAACTATGAATGCACTTTTAGAGTGGATAGACAATGCAAAAAAACCAACTCCAACAAGTGTTGCAAACGATTGTAAAAAATTAGATAAAAAATGGGATCCACAAAATGAGTGCAGAATACTTCCAGAGTATGAGCCAAAACCTCTTTCATCAAGAGTTCCTGCAAGATAATCTTGCATTACGTTAAATCTTAAGGAGATTTATATGAATTTTTTAAAAAAGGCAACCCTTACCTTTGTGGCATCAACTGTTTTGCTTGGTGGCATGCTTTTTGCAGATGCAAATGACAATTCAAAAAAATGGGCAACAAGTTGGACTGGCTCCGTTCAAGGACCATATCCAGTTGGAAATCCTTCTGCTCAACCAAATATGACATTTGTTTTCCCAGCTGGGCAAAATGGTGCTAAAGATCAAAGTTTTAGAATGATAGTAAAACCAAATATCTGGGGTGAAAAAGCAAGAGTTCGTCTTACAAATGCTCTTGGAGCAAAAGCTGTAACCTTTGCTGATGTTTATGCAGGATTGCAACTTGGAAGTTCTGGTGTAGTAAAAGGCACAAATAGCCCAGTTACTTTTAATGGCAAAAATAGTGTAACAGTTGAGCCAGGCGAATTTGTTTGGAGCGACCCTATAGAATTAAAATTTGTTAAAGAGTTAAAAGAAGAGTTTTTATACGGAAGAAATTTAGCAGTTAGTTATCATATAGTTGGTGAAAGTGGACCTATGACCTGGCATGCAAAAGCCATAGTTACATCTTATGCAACTGCTCCAAATACAAAAAGTAAAGGTGCAGATGTAAGTGAAGATGCTTTTCCATTTGCTACTGCTTCGTGGTTCTTTTTGGATGCAGTTGATATGTTTGTAGATAAAGATACAAAAGTTATAGTTGCTTTTGGTGACTCTATAACCGATGGTACTGCTTCAACTATAAATGGTTATGACAGATGGCCAGATGTTCTTTCAAGAAGAGCAAATGCTATCTATGGAAACAAAGTATCGGTTGTAAATGCTGGAATTGGTGGAAATCAAATAGCAGGACCAGCAGAGTATTCAGCACAAAAACCTTTTCCTGGAGGACCATCAGCAAGCACAAGATATGTAAGAGATGTTTTGGGGCTTTCAGGTGTTAGTACACTTATATGGTTTGAAGGAATCAATGACTTTAGTAAAAATGGAAATGCTTCGGTTGCAAAAGTGATAGATGCAATGACAAAAACCATAAAAGATATAAGAGCTAAAAATCCAAATATAAAAATCTTTGGAGCAACAGTTGTTTCAGCATTTAATGCGCCAAGCAAACATCACGGCTCACAAGAACAAGATGATAAAAGAAAAGAGTTTAATGAGTTTATAAGAACTTCAAAACTTTTTGACGGATTTATAGATTTTGATAAAGTCATAACTGATGAAACATCTGGTGAGATGAGAGCTGAATTTATCCCTGATAATACGGTTGGAAGTGCAGGAGATAAAATCCATCCAAATAGACTTGGATATCTTAAAATGGGTATGTCTATAGATATAAAATCTCTTTTAAAATAAACAATCTTTTTATGTGTCCGTGACAGGACACATAAATCTTTTTACATGTATAAAAAAATAACAACAATGTAACCTTATTGTAAAAGATTTCAAGTTATAATGCTAAATCTCAAAAACAAGGGAAAAAATGGCTGACAAAGTCTATGTTGTTGATACAAATATAATCCTTCAAAATGTCCAAAATGTTAAAAATCTCTCAGACGGTGGCAAAAATATCGTAGTTATCCCAGAAACTGTTTTAATCGAACTTGAAGACAAAAAACGTCTTACAGATGAACTTGGTTTTCAAGCAAGAGAGTTTGCTAGATTTTTAGCTGAAGCAAAGGTAAAAGAGGTAGATAAAAGTGAAGATTGTAGCGTTGTGAAGCTTTATAATGGCGAATACGTTATACACTTAATCTCAAAAAGCAAATACGAATCAGACATAGATGCAAAATACACTTCTGAAAGCAATGACAAAAGAATCATAGAAGCAGCAGAAACCGCAAAAAACTACTACAAAGGTTCAAAAGTAACTTTCGTATCAGTTGATGTATATTCGCGTATGTTTGGACTCTTTAAAAATTTAAAGATAGAGTCTTTAAGAGATGATAGAAACGAAGTTCCTGCGCGAGAATTTTTTAAAAGCATAAGTTATGATTCAAGCCTTTTTAACTCACTTGAAAATGCAAATATAAAAACTATAGACAAAGATTATAAGATAGAAAACTTTTGCTACGAGTTTGTAAGTGAAGATGGAAACAAGGCTTATGCTATCATATATAACGAGAAGATTTTACCAGTAACCGAGCTTGACTTTAGAGGCATGAAAGTAAAACCAGTAAACACAAGACAAAAGTTTTTTATGAAAGCTGTGTTGTCTGATTTATATAATTTGATAGTTATAGACGCAAAAGCAGGAAGTGGAAAAACTTTAATCGCATTTGCTTCGGCTATGAGACTTGTTGATAAAGGCACTTACGATAGGATAGTTTACGCAAGAAACTCAATTGAAAGTATAGACAAAGGTGCAGATGTTGGTTATCTCTCAGGAAATGATGAAAAGTTTAGAATTTACAATATGGCGATTTACGATACTTTAGAGTTTATCGCAAAAAAAATACTAAAAAAATCAGAAAGCAAAGAGAGCCCTGAATCAATCAACGCAAAAATTGAAGAGTTAACTAAAAAATACCGCATCGAAAAACTTTGGCCAGGTGAAGCAAGAGGAAGAACTCTAAGTAATGCAGTTGTTATCTTAGATGAGTGGCAAAACAGTTCTGAAAACACAACTCAACTCATCCTGTCTCGTCTTGATGATAGTTGTATGGCTATCGTTATAGGTTCAAACAGACAGATAGATAACCTTTACTTAAACAAGTACAACAATGGCTTAACAAGTTTACTCAAACAGACAACTTTTCCTCATCCCGAACTCTCTATGTTTGCTATAGATTTGCAAAAAGCAGTTCGTGGTAAATTTGCAGAGTTTAGTGAGCGAGTTTATGAGAATAAAAAGAGTAGATGAAGTTAGAAGATAGTTGTAAAGATTGCGTTATATCTCAAGCTTTAAGAGTTGGAAATCTTTTAGGGCTTGATGATTTAAAAGCCAAAGAGATTGTTAACTTAGCGCGTTTACATGTAAAAGGTTTTGATGAGAGTTTAACTCCTCCACACAACGCGTTTAAACTTTATGAAGATATAGCAAAATCTTTACATGTAAAAGATATATATAAAGAGATAAAACTCTCCTCTTCGAAAAAAGCTAAAGAGTTTTTGCCACTTTGCGAAAAGTTTTTGGAAAATTCAAAAGATAGACTCTATACAGCAACAAAACTTGCAGTTGTTGGAAATGTTATAGATTTGGCTTCACAAATACAGTATGACTTAAAAGATGAGATAGATAAAGTCTTGAAAACTCCATTTGCTATTGATGATTTTAAAAAACTTCATGAAAATCTAAAAACTGCAAAAAAGATAGTCTATTTAGCTGACAATGCAGGTGAAGAGATTTTTGATAAACTCTTTATAAAAGTCATAAAAGAGGAGTTTAGTGACATAGAGATTTTCTACTTTACAAGAGGAAAACCTATAATTAATGACTTAACTTTCAAAGAAGCTTTAAACTCCAAGATGGATGAGGTAGCAACTGTTATTGATAGTGGCGTTCCAACTCCTGGATTTGCTTTGGAGTTTGCAAACACAAAAGCGCTTAAACTCTTTCATGAAGCTGATGTGGTAATCGCAAAAGGCATGGGAAATTATGAGTGTTTAAGTGAGTACAGCGGTTTTAATATCTTTCATCTCTTAAAAGTAAAATGTGATGTTGTAGCAAATGCACTAAATGCAAAACTTGGCGATTTAGTCTGTAAAAAAGCATAATTTTTGTCACAAAAGCGTTATTTTTTTGTTCATACATTTAAGTAAAATTTCCAAAAAATTTCAATAGACTTATCGTTTATTTTATTTTGGGAGAATTTATGCAAAGAGTTGTAGAACGCTACAAAAATGGCAACATTGTACTGCAAATAATCGTAGGTATGATTGCTGGCGTTGTGTTAGCACTGATTTCAAAAGATTTGGCTTTGAGTGCTGGGATACTTGGTGGACTTTTTACGGGTGCCTTAAAGGCGATTGCCCCTATTTTGATTTTTATCTTGGTTATCGTGGCTATTGCTACAAAACCAAAAAACGTACAAAGCAACATTAAGCCTATCTTGTTTATGTATATCATTGGTATGCTTCTTGCGGCACTTTTTGCTGTTATGATTTTTTATGCATTTCCAACAAAACTTGTTTTAAGTGGGATTGACGCTGCAACTGGAAGCTCGGCTACTGATATAAGAGAGGTTTTAAGATCTGTTCTTTTTAAGATGGTAGATAATCCAGTAAACGCTCTAGCATCTGGTAATTTTATAGGCGTTTTAACTTGGGGAGTGGGCATTGGTATTGCACTTTATTTTAGTAGTTCAAGCACAACAAAAGAGTTTTTAGTAGATGCAAATAGCGCAGCACTTTCACTTGTTAGATTTATAATCCGCCTTGCTCCTTTTGGTATCTTTGGTATCACCGCTCAAGTTTTTGCAGAAACTGGTGTTGATGCACTTTTGAGTTACGTAAAGATTTTAGGACTTTTGGTAAGCTCTATGCTTTTTACATACTTTGTTATAAATCCTGTTATTATGTTTATGGCTTCACGTAGAAATCCGTATCCTGTTGTTTTTAAAACACTGGCTCATAGTGCCATTTTTGCTTTTTTTACAAGAAGTTCAGCTGCAAATACACCAGTTAACTTAGAGCTTTGCAAAAAAATGGGGCTTGACCCAAACACTTACACAGTTTCTATTCCACTTGGAACTGCTATAAATATGTCAGGAGCAGCTATAACTATAACTATTTTTACACTCGCGACTGCTTATACAGTTGGCGTTGATATAGGATTTGGTTCTGCACTTTTACTTTGTGTTATCTCAGCTCTTGCTGCTTGTGGAGTTTCTGGCGTTGCTGGAGGCTCTTTGATGCTTATACCTCTTGCTTGTGGACTTTTTAATATAAGCAACGATATAGCAATGCAAGTTGTTGCTATTGGTTTTATGATAGGCGTTATACAAGATTCTGTTGAAACTGCACTAAATAGCGCAACAGATGTTATGTTTACAGCTGCCGTATCAAAAATAAAACCAAATTTAGATTTTTAATACACACTTTTTCTTTACATGTAAATAACTTTTTACATGTAAAGCCTAACTTTGCTACTTTTTATAAAAACTTCTCTTAACATACTGCAACAAATGATTTACATAAGTTAATATTGTGCGTATTATCATTCTTTTATTCTTCTATTTTAAAGGATATAGCATGCGTAAATTTTACTTTGTATTGTTACTGGTTTTTACATCACTATTTTCAAAAGATTTTTGTAGAACAGATATGTTGGCAGTAGAGCCAAATATAAGTTCAAAAGAGGTAAAAGAAGAGTTTTTAAAATACGACTTTTCAAGTATCTACACTCAAACATCAAATGATTTTATTTTTGGTGTTATGGGAAATGAAATGCAAAGATTTAAAATAAAAATACTTGCTGTCTCAAAAGACAAAGACAATGCAAGTGAGTATTTTGTTGTGGGAAAAACTTTAAGAGATGATGGAAAAATAAGAGAATTTTCTGGTGTGATTATAATTGATGCAATGCGAGAGATAATGTTTCCGTTTATAAAAGAAGAATCCTTAAAAAACGAAGATATACAAGAAGCAGAGCAGATAGATAGGGCAGGGATTTTAAGTGCAAAATACTTTTTTAAAGAGTATGGTAACAGTCAAACAACGGGAAGTTTTTTTGGAGTTTTACACTCAAAATGGTTTTTAAGTAAAGATGGAAACATGAAATATAACGACATAAGAGTAGATGCTGATGGATATTTTAATAACTCTTTTGTTGGAAGATTTGAAGAGCACTCTAGCAAAAAAAGAGTTGGAGCAAACTGGGGAGATTATAGAGTTCCGTATGTTCCTTGTGATTTTGACATAGGAGAAGAACATTTTTTACCAAGTGAAAAATATATAAAAAATGGCTGGGAAAATTATGTGAACGCAAAAAATGGAGATAAAAAAGCACAAGAAATCGAATCATCAAGCTGGTGGAAATAAAATTTTATGTACCTGATATTGTCGATATGTTTACCTGACTTTGTTAACATTCATGGATAAAAATATGTCAAGGAGATTTCATGAGCCAAAGTTTTAAAATACCAAAGATTACCATAGGCGGCAACGTATTTGGTTGGACTTTAAATGAGAATGAGTCATTTAAAGTTTTAGATAGTTTTGTGGAAAATGGACTAAACTTTATAGATACAGCAAATATCTATTCAACTTGGGTTCCTGGCAACAAAGGTGGAGAATCAGAAGTAATCATAGGAAATTGGCTTAAAAAAAGAGGCAAAAGAGATGATATCATCATCGCTACAAAGGTTGGTGGCGAGATAGGTGGTAAAAAAGGCTTAAGTAAGGCAAATATCACAAAAGAGGTTGAGGATTCACTAAAGAGATTAAAAACTGACCATATTGATTTGTATATCTCACACTTTGATGATGAAAACACACCAGTTTCAGACGTTATAGAAACATATAACAAACTCTTAAAAGAGGGAAAAATCAAAAACATCGGTGCATCAAACTTTAAACTCTCAAGGCTACAAGAGTCAAATGACTTTGCAAAGAAAAACGGCTTACAAGGATATATAAGCATACAACCAGAATACAATCTTTATGATAGAGAAAAGTTTGAAAAAGAGTATGTTGAGTTTTTGAAAAATGAAAAACTCATAGTTACACCTTACTACTCTCTTGCAAGCGGGTTCTTGAGTGGAAAATACAAAACAGAGGAAGATTACGCAAAAAGTGCTCGTGGGGCTGGTATAAAACAAAAATACTTCAACCAAAGAGGCGAGAAAATCATCAAAGCACTTAGCGAAGTTGCAAAAGAGAGTGGAGCAACTTTTTCTGAAGTCTCTATAGCTTGGTTACTCTCTAAACCATATATAACTTCACCAATTGCAAGTGCAACCTCTGCTTCTCAAGTAAAAGAGTTAGCAAATGCAGCAAAACTAAAACTCTCAGTTGAACAAGTAAAAAAACTTGATTTGGCAAGTAACTACTAAGCTTTACATGTAAACCAAAAAGGAGAATCTATTCTCTTTTTTGGTTTTTATAAAAAAATTATATATCTTACTTTTTTCTTGTATTTATCCTAAATTTGCTAAAATTCAAGTTATCAAAATGACAAAAAGGTTGGCTTATGAAAAGGATGATTTTTGCTATATTGTGTCTATCTACAATGCTGTTTTCACAAAATTTATGTAGAACAGATATTTTGAAAACTGAACCAGATGTAAGTTCAAAAGAGTTAAAAGATAGACTTTTAAAGTATGATTTTTCAGATATTTTTACCACAACTCCAAATAAATTTGTTTATGGGGTTATCGGTGAAGAGATGCAAAGATTTAAAATAAAAATCATCACAGTTATGAAAAGTAAAGGCAAGCAAAACAAATACTCAGTCTTTGGAAAAACATTGCGAGATGGTAAAGTTAGAGAGTTTTCAGGAGATATAGCCATCACTTCCATAAAAGAGATTATCTACACAAAAGAGGAGAGAAATCTCATGCAAAATGAGGGCTATTTTGATATGAGTAGAGTTAAAACAACAGGAATTTTGAGTGGAAATTACGTTTTTAAAGAATATGAACAAGATAAAGAAAGTGGCATTTTTTTTGGTTCATTACAATCAAAATGGTTTCTTGATGAAAACAATAAAATAAAATATAATGATTTAAAAGGTTACTCAGATGGGTATTTTAATAACTCATTTGTTGGATTTTTTGAAAAATATGCAAGTCAAAACAAGGTTATCGCAAACTGGGCAGATTTTAGAGTTCCAAACACACCTTGCGATTTTGATATAGGAGCAGGAGATTTTTCCCCAAGTGATAAATATCTAAAAAATGGTTGGGAAGATTACCAAAAAGCGCTAAATGAAAATAGTGCGGCACAAGAGATAGAAAACAAAGAGTGGTGGAAATAGTTTACATATAAAGCTTTTACATGTAAGCTTTAGCCCTTTATTTCTTACATTTATCCTAAATCTGCTAAAATCTAATATATTAAAAATTTTAGGAGTTTTATATGTCGCAAAGTTTTAAAATACCAAAGATAACACTTGGTGGAAACGTTTTTGGCTGGACGATAGATGAAAAAGAGTCTTTTAAGATTTTAGATTTTTCTGTACAAAATGGACTGAATTTTATAGATACAGCCGATGTTTATTCACTCTGGCATGAGGGAAACAAGGGCGGAGAATCAGAAACAATCATAGGAAATTGGATAAAAAAAAGAGGCAAAAGAGATGATTTGCTTATCGCTACAAAACTTGGATGGGATTTAGGAAATGGCAAAAAAGGCTTAAGTAAAAAATATATGAAAGAAGCCATAAATGCTTCGCTAAAGAGATTAAATACTGACTATGTTGATTTATATATTTCACACCGTGATGATGAAGAAACTCCGCTTGAAGAGACTATGGAAGCCTTTAATGAATTGATAAAAGAGGGCAAAGTAAGAGAGATTGGCTCATCAAATATTTATGCTAAAAAAACAAAAGAGACAAACGACTATGCAAAGAAAAATGGATTAAAAGGTTATATAAGAATTCAAACACAATATAACTAAGTTTATAGAAAAG
>JBKECC010000076.1:0-1637 GCA_047974135.1 Campylobacteraceae bacterium
ATAACAGATGCAGCTATGGATATTTTGTGTCAATACATGTGGCCAGGAAATGTAAGAGAACTTGAAAATACTGTCGAGAGAATAGTTCTTATGGGAAGCGAAGATGGTATAAGTGCCGAAGAGATGCTGCTTTTACTACCAGCATTTAACCAAAAGATGATGTGTCAAAGAGGAGTACTAAGTGCTGATGAAGAGTTTAATTAACAAGATAAAAGATGGCACGTTGGTTCCATTTATATCAATGGGTGTTTTTAAAGATACCGCCTGTCAAAATGGAGCAAAAATCCCATTTGATAGCGACTCTTTTATCTTAAGTCTAAATAATGGTAGAGCAATGTCACCAAGACTTATGTATGAGTACTCAAGGGCAGCCATGAGTATAGAACAAAGAAAAGGAAGACCTTTTTTAGAACAGTTAACAAATCATGTCTTTACTTCAAGTCCTTATGAAATTCCAAAGATTTATGAACTTATAAAAGAGTTGTTGCCTCCTTTTGTGGTTGACTTGAACTTGGATGATTCCTTGTTAAAAATTTATAGTAACACTGAACATTTTTTGATAACTGGCATAAGTAGAATAACGGCAGAGAATGACAGATACATAATCTATAAGTTTAACAAAGAAGATAAAAGCTATAAATTAACCACTAAAGAAGAGTTAAACTCAACAATACCGATACTCTTTAAACCGCTTGGTTGTGTAGTTCCAGATAAAAACTTCATAATAAGTGATGCTGATTTTGTTGATTGGCTAACTGAAGCTATGGGCGGACACGCCCTGCCTCCTTTTTTAAAAGAGTACAGAAAAGACAAAGAGTATCTTTTTGTTGGCATTGATTTTGACAGAGATACTTTTAGAATGGTTGCAAATGAGATAACCATTGGGTTAAAAGGCGGATATCTCATTAACGATAAAACGGATGTAACCAAAAAAGAGGATAAGTTTTTGAAATCCCACAATATAGAAAAATTAAACATTTCTATTGGTAGCTTTTTAGAAGATATTTTGAGTTAAATGTTTACATGTAAGGTTAAAAAACTATAATAGAGTCAACATCAAAGTCGCAAGCTTCTTTGCTATCTGGATAACTGTCATATACATGTCCGCTTAAAGATTCGTTATATCTAAAATAAGCCTTTAATCTATCTTTTGTGTTGAAAGCAATATCTTTTAAAGCTGAATCTAATATATCATTTTTCTGCCTATAAGGCTCTTTATTCTCAAAGCCTTTAATATTATTTGCTTTAAAGTATTCATCATAATAATAAAATAGGCATGCATTTGTTCTTCCAGCCAACTCATACTTCCCATCCTCATAAGCAGTTTCTGGATTTGTTATGAGTTGTTCAGCCACTCTTGCCCATTGCATAGCTATCTCACGATGAACTTTATAGTTTTTATCAATGTTTTCATTAAATCTTTCATATATATATCTTTCTACATCATCTCTTACACCATTAAAGTTACTATCTATTCCATGAAGTGTTTTATCGTTTTCTTTTTGGTTTGGTATAAAAGGTGGTATATAGTTTTCACCCATAGAGAGATTACCTTTGTTTGTTGATGGTATTATAGTTGGATTATATGTTGATGTATCTTCTTTGCTTTCACAACCCAAAAAAAGTAGAACAATGAG
>JBKECC010000099.1:0-3944 GCA_047974135.1 Campylobacteraceae bacterium
GGAAAGGTTTTACAAATCTACAGTGAGCCTATAGATAATAGTTGCAGTGATACTGCTAATACTGAGTTTTTACATGTAAAAAACACTCAAAATGATTTACACGTAAATAAAGAAATATTACTTGTAAAAGATAATAGTAATGTTTTACATGTAAAAAAAGAGTCTAGCACAGAGAAATTAAACTACATAGAACTATCAGAAAAAGAAAAAGAAAAAGCCAACCAAAGAGCAAAAATCTTAAAAGAGTATGAGAGTGCAAGCAAACGGGGTGTTTGTGTGGTGGACTTTTTAAAAATTTGTGATGTTACTTATCCTGAGGAAAGATTAAATGAAGCTAAGCTATTTAGATGGCGACGTGAATTTAAGAAAAAAGGAATTATCGCTTTAGCTGACAAAAGAGGCTTAGCAAAGGCTGGTACCACCAAACTAAAAGAGTGGCAACAAGAGTTTATATTGAATAAATTTAGAGTCTTTGGTGCTGGTGGAATTAACTTTTATCAACTTTGGGATGCACTTCACAAAGAAGCTGGGGATAGAGGAGAGGTTGACTATCATAAATTTTTACTTGGCGAAGTTAAGCCTATATGTGATTATGGTGTTGTGAAGAGATTTATCGAAAACTACTATAAAGATAACCATTTAGAACACTTAATGGTTACAAAGGGCGAAGATAAGGTTAAGTCTTATTTACAACCTGCTATGGGAAATCAAAAAGAATTGATAACTTATCGCAATGAGTGTTGGCAAATAGACTCATCGCCTCTTGATGTAATAGTTTTAGATGAAGACGGTAAACAATTAAGACCATCAATACTTTCGATTGTTGATGTTTTTAGTGGGAGATGTGTTACTTCGCTTAACAAGACATCTAATTCTTTGGCTATTGTGCGTCTTCTTTGGCAAGCAATTGAAAAGCTTGGAAAACCTACTTATATAAAAGGCGATAACGGTAAAGACTATCTATCAAAGCAGTTTCAAGAGCTGCTTAATGGCTTAGGAATTGACTATGACAGAGCAATAGCATACAGCGGGGATGAGAAAGGAAGTGTTGAGAGACATTTTAGAACGCTTCAACACTCTGAGATAAGTTTTGCTCATGGGTATATAGGTAGTTGTTTGGCACAAAGAGAGGCAATAGAGCAGAGAACACCAAAAAAAGAGAGGACGGGCAAAGATAAAAACGGAAATCCTATCAAAACAAATTTAACCAATTTGATGACATTTAAAGAGATGGAAGTTTTATTGCAAGAGACCACTTTAAAATGGGAAATAACAAGGATTCGACGCAAAAGCAAATTATCCGCCGTTGATAAATGGAATAGTTGCAGTCGTGAGCTAAAAAGCATTGAGTATGCAGAGTTTTTGCTATATGCGTCACCAAACATAACAAGAGTTGTTGGCAAAAAAGGAATAGTTATAGACAATATAACTTATATCTCTGTTGATATGCCTTGTGTTGGTACCGAAGTAAATATCAGGCACAACATAGACAACATGTGTGAGATATATATCTTTGATAAAAAAGGTAAATTTATTTGCACAGCAACAGATAAAGAAGCTTCAAGCATGACAGCAGAAGACTTTAAGCAATCCAAAAAGATATTTAAAGAAGAGACCAAAGAAGTACGCAAGTTACTAAAAAGTGCCGAAATAAGTGACTTTACGAAACTAAATCTTGCAGTTGACCTTGAGAAGATGCAAGAAGTTCATAAAGAAGCGCTAAAGATTGAAACAATGCAAAACAGCAGCAATGTTGAAAGTGTAAAAGAGAAGATAAAAGAGCAAAAAGAGTTTAGAGCTATCACAAGCAGAGACTTTGAGGCTCCTGATGTAGCAATCATGAGGAAAAAGAAAAAGGTTAGCTGGGATGATTTAGTTGAAGAAAATCTCAAAGGAGCATAAATGAAAAAAGAGGCTTTAAAAATCAACGGCACAGTTGCTGTAGTGAAAGACAAAGGTAAAGTTTTAGTTAATGCTGAACTTTTTGACAATCACTTTGAGGATATGGCTAATTGGCTTGATTTAGAAGATGGTTGTTTTATAGAAAGAGTAATGGATGGTGAGATATTGCTGGTAAAAAAACTATCTTAATTTTAAAGGGAGTGCTATTAACACTCCCCAAACTTTATCACAAAGGAAAAAAATGTATAGAGAACTTATAAAAAAGTTTTTAGATGAAAACGAGGTATCGCAGGCTCGCTTTGCTAAAACTATTGGCGTGAATGGTGCATATTTAAGTAAGTACATGGTTGAAGGAAGTTCTTACAAATATGCTAGCAAAGTTGAAAAGCCTGCTAAAAAATACATTGATAATTCTAACACAAAACAAGAAGAGAAGCAAATAACAAACAGTTTTATAAAAACAACCGATGTTAAAAATGCTTGGTTTGTTATGGATGATGCGGTTAGTATTGGCAAAATGGCTGTTATAACAGGAAGTCCTGGAAGTGGTAAAACAAGAACTATCAAAGAGTACACAGAGCTTCGTCCACAAGCGATACTTATAGAAGCAACCATAAAAACAAGAGGAAAAGAACTCTTTGAAATAATCGCAAGAAAACTTGGTGTAAAGGTTGTAATTAGTCAAGATGTAATGGTTAGAGAATGTGCGAATGAGTTGATGCGTAGTGAAAGGTTTTTTATCATTGATGAGGCTGAACATCTGCCTTTTGCTGCACTTGAGCTTTTAAGACGGCTTCATGACTTTTCAGGTCGCGCGATAATACTTGCAGGAACTGAGCAGCTCATAGACAATCTACGAGGTTCCTCTCAAACACGAAAAGCAAGAGAGTTTAGACAACTAAGCTCACGCATAGTTGGTAAGTATGAGTTTAAGGGTCTTGTTTATAAAAAGGAAGTAAATGGTGTTTGGGTTGAAAAAAAAGAAGACTTAATAGCCGTATGCAACTCTTATGGACTCAGCGATGATGAGGCGATAAAAACTATAAAACTTTTAACAAGAGGAAATATGCGAAAAAGTGAAAACTTAATAGGAAGAGCAAAAAGGCTAGCCCAGTTTAGTGACATAAGTGTTGATAGTGAAGTTATAAAAGAAGCTTCGTCTATGGTTTTTTTGGATTAGAAGGCAACAAATGAGTGAAACATGGAAAAGGGCACCAAGAGCAAGTGAATATCTTGGAATTACTAGAAATGCTTTACATGTAAGATTTTTAAAAGCCAAACAAAGTGGAAAAAATACAGACAGGTGGGTTAAGAGAGATGGTAAGCAATTATATTTTAATGTCTCTTTTTTAGAAGATAGAACGAGTGCAGAAAATTGTTCTATTACAGAGTTTTCCAATCTTCGTGAGGATATTTATGCTCTTTTAGATAGTGGCATGCTAAATAAAGACATGGAATCTAAAATAGGCATAAGAAAAAATCTTCTACCACATCTTTTAGGATGGAAAAGTGTAAAAGAGAAATCTTATAAAAGATATAGAAAGGTTGTAGATGAACTACTTAAAACAATTAATAAGGAGAGATAAGATGATTAAGGGATTAAGAGCTGATTATTCAAAAACGAAATTTAGTGTTGATTTTTTTGGATTTATCTATATAAGAGGGTCTAATCCTAGAAAATACGTTGATAGGAGAGCAAAATGATTGTTTATTTAGTGGTTATGACTGCATCAGGAAGTCATAGCCATGTAACATCTGCCTTTGTAAACAAAGACGATGCTTGTGCTGAAGCTCAAAGGCTGGAAACTCATCTAAATGAACATAGGCTTTTTACATATAGAGTGCAATCTGTGTATGTAGAAGAAGCAAGTAATAAGGAGAAAGTAAAATGAAAAAATTTATATATATTGCAAGTCCAGTACGTGCGGTTTACGATAGTGTTTGGAACAAAGAGCATGCAATTATAAAGATAAAAGAGTTAGCAATTAAAGGTTGTAAAAAAGCAAAAGAGGCTGGGCATATACCAGTTTCTCCTGTTCTAT
>JBKECC010000100.1:0-5082 GCA_047974135.1 Campylobacteraceae bacterium
AACAACAAGAAAAAAGTATTTTAAAAAGATAACAGAGATTGAGGCTGTTTCTGACTACTTAAGAGAAAAAAGCATAAAAAAGAGTATTAAAGAGTTTAATAAATCAAAAAACAAAAAATTCAAAAAAAGGTTTAATCATTTATTGAAAATTGGTTAATTTGATTTTTTATATCCATCCTAATCTTTGAAAAATTTTAGAAATTTGAGCAAGGGCTTCAGATAGCTTTTGCTCTTGTTCCTTTAATCTATTTTCTAAATCTCGGTTTTTCTTTGATAGTTTTTCAACCATTATAGTTAATTCATTTATCTTTTTTTCTAAGTCCATTGTAAAAACCCCTTTGTTTTAGTTTTTTTGTTGTGATTGAAATTATAACACAAGGGGCTTTTAGAGTGAATTTCAAGGAGTTTGTATGAGTAAAAAGTATTTTCAGCATTCGTTGTCAAAACAGTTTAGAGAAAGGTGCATGAGCATGTCCGCTTGGGCTGAAAAAAATAACATCAATCGCTCTTTACTTACTATGATAGCAAACGGAAGCCTAAAGGGAAAAAGAAAAGGACAAACTCAAAATATTATCAAGAAGTTAAAAGAAGAAGGCTTTGAGCTTGAGGAGGCAGTATGACTTCAAAAGAATTGGGCATAAAAATAGAAGTTTCATATCAGGCTATTCAAAAAGCAACTCTAAAAGCAAAGCAAGAATTAAAAAAATCTTTTACAATAAAAGGTATAGAAGTTGTGTTCTGTGAAGTTGATGGTATTGGTGGTAGAGGCAAAGTTTACCAATATGAGATAAAAGAGATAAAACCTGAAACTATTCCATCAAAAATAGAAAAAACTCCTTTACATGTAAAAACTTTTGAACATCCAAATCAATATTTCATGAGAGCTACAAAAGAGGAGCAACATCTTGCTCTTAAAAAAGAAAAACTTTGCAAAAGTTATCTTGAGCGTGAAAAATGGGTAACTTTTGAGGAATGGAGTAAAGATAAAAGCGACATACCAAGCAAGCAACACTTTTTTCGCTGGGTAAGACTTTATAAGGCTGGCATCAAACAACAAAACGTCCTAGACCACTTTATAGATACAAGAGGTCGCCCAAAAAACACTCTTAAAATGACAAAAGAGATGCAAGAAATGTGTGAAAGATACATAATAAGAAGTGATATACATCCAAACAACTATAGTATTTATCAACTTATGAGAGTAGCTTTTGGGGATGAATTGCCATCATCATCAACCATAGAGAGATATATCAAACGATATAAAAACAAAGAAAAAATACTTGTAGCTTTTGCAACAAATCCTGAAAAAGCCAAAGGTAAATATATGGCTGCGCATGGCTCAATGAGTGCAAAAGCAAAGTACAAAAATCAGTATTGGGAGCTTGATGGTACAAAGGCGGATATCATAACATCTGATGGTAAAAGACAAGCGATTATAGCAGCTATTGATATCTACTCAAGAAGAGTTATTGTAACAGTTGAAGAGAAATCAACCTCTTATGCGATAACAAGAAATTTAAGGGAGGGAATCTTAAGGCTTGGCATCCCTGAGAATGTCATAACAGATAATGGAAGGGATTATATATCAACTCACTTTGGAAATGTTTGCACAAATCTAAAAATCAATCAAAAAACAGTTGCTCCATATTCTGGCGACAGAAAACCTCATATTGAAAGATTTTTTGGAACCTTAACAAGAGAACTATTTAGACAATTAGAGGGCTTTTGTGGACACAATGTAGCTGAACGACAAGCCATAAGAGACAGGTTGTCTTTTGAGCAAAAGCTTATAGCCAAAAAGAAGTGGCAATTGCAACAATTTAACGAAGATAGATTTGTCAAGATTATGAAAAAGGAAGGAGTACAGGTGCATGTGCCTCTCAGTGTTGATGAACTAAGAGCTTATATTAAAGCTTGGGTAGAAAATATTTATGAGCATAGAGTGCATCGTGGTATAAAAATGACACCTATGGAAAAATATACACAAGATATAACTCCAGCCAAAACTATAAAAGATGAAAAAACACTTGATATATTGCTTGGTGAGTGGCTTGAGTATACAGTCGGTAAAAAAGGTGTTATGGTTAGGAGAGATGGCAAAGAAGCACAGTATGCACACATAAAACTTATAGAGTATATAGGTGAGAAGGTTTACGTGTCTCTTAGCTCTGATATGGGTACTGCATATATCTATGACAATGAGATGCAATATATCTGTGAAGCCATAGACGAGAGTTTAGCTGGCATATCAAGGGAAGCTATTAGAGCAATACACAAAGATATCAAAAAGCTTGAAAGAGAAAACTTACAAAGAGTCAAAAAGGTGGATGAGTTAGCTAAGAAGCTAGGTGATCCAACCATTAAAGACATTGTCAATCTTGAAGTAGAAACTCCAAGAGCAGCCAAGCTTAAAGTAGTTGATAAACCACTTATTGAAATTCCACAAGAAAAAGAACTTATAAATGGTAGACCAATTTTTGAGAGTGATTTTGAAGCATTGGTTTGGGCTATAGAGAACAAAAAAGAAGATGAGTTTAAATCTCTAATAGATGAAAGAGAAGAGATTTACGAAATGGCAAAAAGAGATGTTGAATACAGAAAGAAAAAAACATCAAAGAGTGCATAAGTATTTAAGAGGAGACATAAAAAGTGTCTCCCATTAAGTGCTTTACTTTGAACGGATAGCATTTAAAAACTTAATAGGAGATGTACAAATGAAAGAAACTTTCATTGAAACACAAAATTATATCAAACTTAGTGAGGCTTTTACAAGGCTTGATGGTTTACCTATAACAAGTCCTAAGTTTGGGCTTGGTTTTGGGAACTTTGGACTTGGTAAAACTATAGCGATTGAACGAATTGCTGCTAAAACAAATGCGATTCTTATGCGTGCTGTTCAAACATGGACAAAAAAATCAATGCTAGAGAGGATTTGTATAGAGATAGGAGTTGATTTTAGTGGTGGTGCAGCAAGGATGTATGAAAGGGTAGTTGAAGAGCTTAGACGTGAGAGACGAATACTAATTATAGATGAGATTGATGCGCTTCTAAGAAGTCAAAAGTTTGAAACCCTTGAGACACTAAGAGATATCCACGATGAAGCTGGTGTGATCATCTTTCTAATAGGCATGGAAGAGGCAAATGCAAAACTAAAAAAACATAGACACTTTTACTCAAGAGTTATAGAGCTTGTTGAGTTTAAAGGTATTATTTTTGATGATATAGAGAAGTACTGCAATGAAACATCCAATGAAGTTAAGATTGAAAACGACTTAGTTACTTACTTCGCACAAAAATATGCAAACTTAAGACAGATAAGAGTGCTACTTAACCACCTTGAAGCAATAGCAAAAAGACAAGGCATGAAGTCTTGTAATCTTAAACAATTTCACTCACTTAATATTGAGAGGATTGGAAGGAGTTAGGCTATGGGTGAAGAGATTAAATTGCTTGAAGCTGCTGTCAATTTTGAGGGAAGCTTGGCAAAGGTAGGTAAAAAGATAGGCTACTCAAAATCAACTTTGTCTTTAATTCTTATGGATAAATACCCAGCCAACAATCATACATATAAAAAGCTAAAAGAGACTTATGGGTTTCTAAAACATAAAAAAGTGCTTTGTCCAGCTCTTAAAGATGAGATACATATAGATGCATGCAAAAAATATGCATTTGCTGTGTTTCATGGAAAAGAACTTGGAGGAACTGCTTTTGCTTTTGTGAAAGATATTTGTAGGTACTGCGAAAACTCAAGGAAAGTAGAATGAGCACAAATGTTATTAAGAGAAATACACAAACTCAAAAAATGTGGGACTACATAAGACGAAATCCTGTTTTTAGAGCTGGTGATATAGCTATGGTTTTAGATGTAAAAAGAAATAGCATATCTGACTACTTGAGTGTTTTAACTAATGCAAGGTTTATAAGAAAAGAAGCAAGAAAAGTTAAGGGCATGAATATCGAAGATAATGAGTATTTGTTAATTAGAAATACTGGAGTTTTAGCACCAAGAATTTACTCAAAAAGAGGTGCAGTTCATGACCCAAACACAGGCGAATATCACAGTTTTAGACTTGACTCTAAAAGAAAGATAATCTTTGCAAATAGTCTCTTAGATAGGGTCTTAAAAAAGCACAAAGTGCAAAAACTAAAGTATGAGCTAGGGGCTTTAAAAGAGATACTACAAGAGATAGCAGATATTGCAAAGAAAATAGACGATGTTGAGCTAAACATACTAATGATGAGACTTGGTCTTTATGACGAAGCAAATCCTGAAAGTGATAAATATGATGAAGAGTATGTAAGAAATTACATAGATAAGCAATGAGGAGTTTGCATGAACTACCTAAAACAATTAATAAGGAGAGATAAGATGATTAAAGGATTAAGAGCTGATTATTCAAAAACGAAATTTAGTGTTGATTTTTTTGGGTTTATCTATATAAAAGGGTCAAATCCTAGAAAATATGTTGATAGGAGACTTAGATAATGATAGTTTATATTGTTATGATAGGTAGTCCTTCTGGAGAGAGCATTGAAGGAAATGCATTTTTAGATAAAGAAAAAGCAGAAAAAAAAGCAAAAGAGCTTGAAGTAATAGACGACAGCAATAGATATATCTACTATTGTGTAAGAACAGTAATAGTACAGGAGCGATAAAAAATGGGCTATAAAAAAATTTATATGAAATTTAATACAACTTCTATTTTTGAAGAAGTGATAAATGCAAAAGGTGTTAGAGGAAAGGGTGCAGATGTTGCTTTAAGCATGATACATGACATTTTAATAAAAATCTCTCAAAGGTTAATAGAGCTTAAAGATAAAAAAATGCTTGGATATTTACTTCAACTTGGGTTAATCACACCTCAAGGAGATATCAATATGGATGAGTATTTGGAAGATTGTTTTAATGAAGAGGAGAAACAAACAAAATGAAAAAATTTATTTATATTGCAAGTCCAGTGCGTGCGGTTTACGATAGTGTTTGGAACAAAGAGCATGCAATTATAAAGATAAAAGAGTTAGCAATTAAAGGTTGTAAAAAAGCAAAAGAGGCTGGGCATATACCAGTTTCTCCTGTTCTAT
>JBKECC010000131.1:0-18637 GCA_047974135.1 Campylobacteraceae bacterium
CTATGATTTTAGGCAAATTACCTTTTGAAGAGATAGATAAAGCTTACAAGGCTTATAGATTTGGTATCAATATGAATACTATAAAACAGTCTCAATCTATGTTTGCAAGACGAGTATTTGAATTATTGGCATCAAATACAGTAGTTGTTAGTAATTTTTCAAGAGGGATGAGACTTCTTTTTGGTGATTTGGTTGTATCTTCAGATGATAAAAATCAATTATCAACTATGTTAGAAAAATATTGCACAGATGAATTATCTTATAAAAAGTTAAGACTTTTAGGTCTTAGAAAAGTTATGCAAGAACATACTTATGCTGAGAGATTATCATTTGTAGTTTCTAAAGTATTTGGAGTATCTTTTGATAATACTACACAAAGAGTTTTATTGTTCGCTATAGTAAATTCTAGTAGCGATTATTTAAGTGTGGTAGAATCATTTGAAAAGCAAACTTATAGCAATAAAACATTATGTATTGTTAAAAATTTCAAAGAAAATATAGATATAAAAGAAAATATTTATATTTTTGATAAAACAAAAGATATGATCAGTGAAATATTGTCAATAGATTCAGATAATACTTTTTTTGGGCAATTAAATCCAAATGATTATTATGGAGAAAATTATCTTACTGATATGGTTCTATCTATACAATATATTGATGTTGATGCTTTTGGAAAAGGTGCTTATTATGAATTTAGTTCAAAAATAGAATTAAAAAATGATACGAAACAATATTTAAAAACAAACAAATTAGAAATTATATCATCATTGGTAAAAATAAATAAACTTGATAAGAGTCTTCTTGAAAGATTTATACGCGGGGATATACAAGTGTCTTTTGAGAGTATGTTTTCTATTGATGAATTTAATTATTGTAAAAATGGTTTAAAGGCTAGCAAAAAAGAATTAGAACAATATATAGATGATTTAAAACTTATAAACCAAGGAGTATCTCTAAAAAATAATCTGTTAAAAATAGCTGATACCTTCCCGGCAACTTTTAGTAAACTAAAAGATACATCTTTGTTGCCGACAGTTAATGCAGAATACCTCTATAAACTTTTCCCAACACCAGCATCTACAAAAGTTAAGTTAAGTTTTAGTAACTCTAAACTACAAATAGATACAAAATTAGGCAAAGGACTACATACATATATATACGCAAAAAAACAATTCACAAGAGAAGAGTTAAATTTAGTATTAAATAGTCAATTTGAGCTTCATGGTGACTATGATGTTGAAGATATAAGAACAGTATTTGAGTTTCAAGATAAAGATGGACAAAAGATATCTCATAGTATGAATAAAGCAGGTGAGCATCATGCTCTTGCTATACCAAATGAGTGTAAATATATAAGATTTGGATTAAAACTTGTTGGTAATGGTAGAGTTAAAATATCCAAATTAGTACTTGGAGCTCATGGGGAAACACCATTTGCAATAATAGGAAAATCAAAAAAATTAGTACTTACAAAACAGTATCCATCTTATGATGATATATATAAATATGGATTTTTACACAGTAGAATCAGGGCTTATAAATATGAAAGTGTTTTGGTTGATATTTTTCGTGTAAATAATCAACCCCAATCTCCTTATAGAGAGTTTGAAAATATAGATATAGTCACAGGAGACAATGAGCTTTTGGAACAAACACTCAAAACAGGACAATACGATCATGTACTAGTGCATTTAATAGATCAAAATATGTGGAAAGTTCTTGAAAAGTTTATAGATAAAATAAAAGTTACAGTATGGGTGCATGGTGCAGAAATACAAGTATGGCAACAAAGAGATTTTGAATTTGCCAATATGGATAATAGAGAAATAGATAGGCAAAAAAGATTAAGTAACGATAGAGTGAAATTTTGGAACCATTTGGTTTCTGCAAAGTATGAAAATCTACATTTTGTATTTGTTTCAGATTGGTTACTTAAAAGTTCAGAAGAATTTTTGAAGTTAAAATTTATTTCAAAAACATATTCAATAATTCATAATAACATTGACCCATATATTTTTGACTATAAAGAAAAGTCAAAGAGTGATAGACTACGTATACTTTCAATTAGGCCATATGCAAAAAGAGTATACGCAAATGATCTTATGGTAAAAGCTATAGAAATTCTTTCAAAAAAAGATTATTTTAATGAATTAAAATTTACTATTGTTGGAGAAGGAGAATTATGGAATGAGATCATCTCACCATTAAAAAATTATTCAAATATAATACTAATAAATAAATTTTTACAACACAGTGAAATATCGCAATATCATAAACGAAATGGTATTTTACTTGTTCCAACCCGCATGGATACCCAAGGTGTTTCAAGAGATGAAGCCATGTCAAGCGGTTTAGTCCCTATTACTACAAATATAACAGCAATACCAGAATTTGTAGATGATACTTGTGGTATAATAGTAGAGCCTGAGAACCCACAAGCTTTAGCTGAAGCGATAGAATTTTTGTATAAAAATCCAGAAATTTTTTTAAAACTATCATTTGCGGCAAGTCAACGAGTGAAAAATCAATGTGGATTTGAGAAAACAATTCAAAGGGAAATAGATTTATTATGAGTTGGAAAAATTACTCTATAGAAGATTTAATATTAGACGTTGATAATGTAAAAAAAAATTTATCATATATTTTTTCTAATGAGGAAGAAATTTATGAAGATTTAGTAAAAAAACATATATTTTTGTATGAAAAAACAAGAAAAGTAATTTATTTAATAGAAATATGTAGATTAGAAAAAAAAATGTTTGGAGGGGTTACTAAAAGATCAATTGATGTATCTGAAAAAGCATTTAAAAAACACCCTTCTGAAAAAACATTATTTTTTGCTTTATTTAATCATTTACAAAATAAACAAAAAGATGAAGCAACAAATAAGTTAAATTATTTATTCAAAAATATTACTGATAAAAATTTATTATTAATAAAACAATTATATAGAGCAGGAATATATGGTTTAGACAATGATTTTAAAACATATAATGATATGATTGTTGATGTAAAAAAGAACTACAAGCCTGGACTGTATTGGCAAACAAAATTAATTGTAGATAATTCTAATTTAGGCATAAATGAAATTAATTTTTTAAAAAAGCAATTTCGTCTTGAGAATTCAAAAGAAAATTTAAAATTTGATTTTATATTCAGTATATCTTGTGAGCAAAAATATTTTGATAACTATGCACAATCTTTCATAAAATCATTTAAAATAACCAATCCTAAAGGTATTGTTCATATTTATGTAACCAACTATAAGTCTAAAGAGTATATTTTAGAAAAAATAAGTAGCTGGGGTTTTTCTGATATCGTTATAGCAAATTTTTATGATTGTCCAAAAGATATTGATTATAAACCAATATCTGCTGTTTTAAGAATGCTTGCCGTAAATCAATTAATTAAATTTTACAATAAACCTATTTTTTTTGGTGAAATAGATGCAGTTATTAAAAAAAACTTAGCAGACTTAATTGAAATGACAACTAAAAATAATTCTAATCACTTGGTTCGAATTATAGGCTCATATCTTCCGTGGCAACGATTTACATGTGGGTTTGGTTTATTTTTGCCTACTGTACAAGGGAAAAACCTTGCTAATAAATTAGAGCAATATATTAAAGGTTTATATAATAGCAAACAAGACAATTACTTTTGGGCTGATCAGGCTGTTTTGGAAGCAGTTATTAGATATACCTCACTTGAAGATAAAACATATAAATTTTTTGCGATAGATTTTAAAATATTGAGAAATTATATTTTTACACCAGCTGGTGATAGTCATGAGAAAAAAAAATATTTTATTAATAAAGAAATTTATGAAATAGAAAAATATTCAGATATCTATGAGGATGATATGAGCATATTACAAAAAAAAGTGCAGATGAGTAAAAATTTAATGATAAAAAAAGAAATTTATGAATTTGTAAAAACGAAAAGAATTTCATTTTTAGGATATGAGCCAATATATTTAAACAAAGACATTAACTGGTTATATAATATATATGATAATAGAACTTGGATGTGGCATTTGCATCAAATGGCATATATTATTGATTTGATAGAATTTAATAATATATATAAAAATAATGAGTCTATTGAATATGGCTTAGAAATTATAAACTCATGGTATGATACTTTCAAAAATGACTTAAAAAATCATTTTGCGTGGCATGATCATGCTACTGCATTAAGGGCACAAAATATTATAAAATTTTATTTATATTTAAAGGATATAAATTATGAAAGTAAAATCATTTTCCATATAGAAGAAATATTAATTCTTCACACTAAAATGCTTCTGGATGATAAATTTTATTCACAATTTACAAATCATGGATTGGACCAAAGTATGGCACTTTATGAATTATCAAATGTTATCGAAAATTTAAAGGATAGAGAAGAAATCAAGCAGTCATCAACACAAAGAATTAATGCAGAGATTTCACATGCATTTACAAGTGATGGAGGACATACTGAAAACAGCCCTGCTTATTTTAATTTTGGGTTAAAACAAGTACTGAAAGCACTTTCATTAGGAGAATTTTTTGAGGGTGAAAATACGCGAATTTCATTTCCAGAAAATATATTAAATAATGCAATAAAAGCATTGACATTTATAACTCAACCAAATGGGAAATTGCCATTAATTGGCGATACAAGAGATTTTGAAGTTAGAAATTTTTTTGAAAATATTAAGAGTATAGAATTTCAAAATTTTTTATACTCTATTAGAAAAGGCAAACAAGGCTTAATGCCTTCTGATAATGATATGGTATTAAAAAAGAGTGGTTGGGCTATTTTTCGTGAAACTTGGAAAAAAGAAAAATTTGAAAAAAGTACACATATAGTTTTTAAGTGTGGATTTTTAAGTAATTATCATAGGCATGACGATGACTTGTCTTTTACACTTTTTTCTGATAGAGAAGAGTGGTTTGTGGATGGTGGTGAATATAAGCATGCACATAAAGACCCATATAGAATATTTATGCGGTCTTCCGATTCTCATAATTTATCCAAACCATATAATCTAAATGCCCATAGAATACTAATGGATTCAAAGTCAACAGGTATAAAAAATTATAATAAAATAGGAGATACTTCAATAGTTGAAGCTAAATCTTATATGTTTAGGAATTTTGAAAACTATCGAAAACTTCAATATGATAGAAATAACTCCAAAATATTTTTACATGATAAATGTAATCCTATTTCAGAAGAATCACAATTAATGATAAAGCAAAAGTATAAATCAAATTTTGTAACCTATATAACAAAATTTCAAATACCAAATGACAAAAATATAGAAATAGATTATGATAAGAAAACAGTAAAGATTATTGGTAGAAATAAGATTGTATTTATTGATGTTCCAAATTTTTTGGGTTATGTAAAATTAACAAAAGGACAGAAAGAGCCAACTATTCAAGGTTGGATATCAAGAAAAAGTGATTTTTTGGAAGAAGCTTACACTCTAGAATATTATCATAAAACGGAAAAACTTGATCAAATTTTTAACATAAGTTTTTTAGATAAAATTGATACCTTCAAAACAGAAAAACGTATAGAAGTAAGTTGTGATTTAAATGGTGATGAGATAAGTGCTACGATTTATACTAATCTTGTATTCAAAGATTTAAAATATGCATTTTATTTAATGTATGAAGATCAAAGAATAGAATATAGGCGTTATGATAATAGTAATACAGTCGTATTTAAGCTTAGTAGCAATAAAGATGTTACAAAATATTTTATAATAGGATTTATTCTTGATAAATCTGAAAAAAAATATCAACAAAAAAGTTATCCTAAGTTATAAAGTGCTTACAATAGCCCTAATCTCAGATAAGCTTACACAAGATTCTTTAAAATATGAATCATGTGTAAAAGTAAAAAATGTTACACCATTAAATTACAAGATAGTTTTAAAATTTGCTAAACCAGATATTTTATTTGTAGAGTCAGCTTGGCAAGGTTATAAAAATAGATGGAAGTATAAGATTGCTTCTTACCCAGATCACCCAAAGAGAAATAATAAAAAATTGCAACAAGTAGTAGAATATGCAAAAAATTTAAGTATTCCTACGATTTTTTGGAACAAAGAAGATGGTATTCATTTTGATAGATTTATAGATAGTGCGAAATTATTCGATTACATATTTACTGTTGATGAAAACTGCATACAAAAATATAAGTCAATGGTAGATAAAAAAGTAGTTGTAAATAGTTTAATGTTTGCTATTCAATCAAAATTTCATAATTTTTCAGGATTTGAATATAAAACTACAAAGGCAAATTTCGTAGGAAGCTACTCAACGCACATTCATGATAAAAGAAGGTATTGGCAAAATATAATGTTTGAAGTTTCTTCAAGGATATGTGGTTTAGTTATTTTTGATAGAAATTCGGATAGAAAATCATTAAATTATAGATATCCACCATTTGAAAATATGAGAATTTTTCCAACAGTTTCATACAAAGAAACAGCTAATATTTATAAAGATTATCTTATATCTTTAAATGTAAATACTATAGAAGATTCTCCTACTATGTTTTCAAGGAGGCTGATAGAGATTATCGCATGTGGCAGAGTTGCTATCACTAACAATACTCCATCGGTAGAAAAATATTTTAAAGAGTATTGTTATGTTTTTGAAACAAAAGAGGAACTAGAAGAATTGTTAAAAAATTTTCAAAAAAATGGCTTGAGCAATAATGATAAACAAAAATTAGAAACAGGTGCAAATTATGTGTTAAAATACCACACATGGACACATAGATTGCAAGAGATAAAAAGTATTATAGGATTAAAGTGCTAAATGGTTATCTGTTTTATCTGAATAATATCTTTCAAATTTTTACAAAAAAAAAATTTCAGGGTTGGGGTTATAAAAAAACAGGACAATTTGCTAAGCTCTGCTATAAATGTTTTGGTGGCAATATAACTTTACTCGAAGATGGTTTTGTGCGTTCCATTGGGCTTGGAACGACAAATTCACCATCTTTTAGTTTAGTTGAAGATGATATAGGCATTTATTATGATGCAACTTCTTCTTCAAAGCTTGAAAATCTACTCAATACATTTGATTTTAACGAAAATCAAAACCTTATAAATGACGCAAAAGAAGCTATAGATTTTATAATTAAACACAATATATCAAAATACAACAACTCTTTACATGTAAAAGATGATTACTTCGAAAATAGTGATAAAAAAAGAGTTTTAGTGATAATTCAAACAAAAAATGATTTATCATTAAAATATGGTTTTGGCGAAGAAATACCAACTTTGCAAATGTTACAAGATGCAATTAATGAAAATCAAGATGCAGATATATATGTAAAGCTTCATCCAGAAGCTATTTATGGGAAAAAAAACTCTGACTTACTTGTAAAAGATATACCAAAAAATTGCAAAATAATAACCGAAAATATTAATCCTATTGAGTTGCTTAAAAATATGGATAAAGTATATACAAAAACTTCGCAGATGGGTTTTGAAGCATTACTTTTGGGAAAGGAGTGCATTTGCTACGGAATGCCTTTTTATGCAGGATGGGGTTTAACCAAGGATAAACTTACATGCAAAAGAAGAGAGAGAAAATTAAAAGTCGAAGAGTTATTTGCCGCCTCTTACATTTTATATACAAGATATCATGATCCTTATGAAAATAAACCATTAACACTTATAAAAACCCTAAACAGGATTGTTGAAATACAAGAAAAGAAACTATATAAAAATGCTTTCTTTTTTGGATTTTCAAGATGGAAGCATGATTTCATGAAACCATTTTTTAAAGATGAAAAATTTGAAAAATTCATCTTCATAAATCCAATTTTTAAAAAAAACTATTTTAAAAAAGCCATAAAACTTGGGTTAAATAGTGATAGCCTAGTATATATTTGGGGTAGAAAAAAATTTGAAGAAATTGAAAACTTTGCTATCAAAAATAGCATAAATATAAATTATGTTGAAGATGGTTTTATAAGGTCTGTCAAACTTGGATCGGACTTAACAAGACCTTATTCGTTGGTCGTTGATGATATTGGTATATATTTTGATGCCACAAGAGAGAGTGGACTTGAAAATATATTAAACAGTCAAAGCTTTAATGAAAAAATGCTTGAAGAGGCAAAAAAGATTAGAGAGTTTTTACTAGTAAATCAAATCTCAAAATACAATATTTTTAAAAATAAACTTGATATAAGTATTCCAAAAGATAAAAATATTATATTGGTAGTTGGACAAGTTGAAGATGATGCTTCTATTGTTTATGGTGGATTTGGCATGACAAATCAAAAGCTCGTCGAAATGGCAAGAGTGGAGAATCCAAATAGTTTTATTATCTACAAAGCCCATCCAGATGTAGTTACAGGCAATAGATTAGGAAAGGTTCAAGATTTAGATAAATTTGTTGATTTAGTGGTAAATGAAGTGGAAATAACAGATATTCTAAATCAGGTAGATGAAGTTCATACAATCACTTCATTGGTTGGATTCGAAGCAATTTTAAGAGAAAAAAAAGTTGTAACTTATGGTATGCCTTTTTATGCAGGATGGGGTTTATCAACGGATAAACTTACATGTAAAAGAAGAGTAAGAAAGTTAGGACTCTTGGAACTTATATATGCAACTCTTGTAATATACCCAAGATATATAAACATAAAAAGTTATGAAACATGTGATATTTTTACTTTCTTATATCAACTGCAACAAGAAAAAGAAGAGTACAATTATAAGAATATTTCTGCTACCGAAAAAATGAGAAATCAAATAATAAGAAAATTTCAATATATATATAGAGTTATAAAAAAATGAATTCGATTGGTGATATAAAAAATCAAAATATACTACTATTACAAGGTCCTATGGGCAGTTTTTTTAAAAGATTTGATAAAAGTTTGCGTAAAAAAGGTGCAAAAACATATAAAATTGCTTTTAATGCGGGGGATTGGTTTTTTTCAAATAAAGATAATGTTATTTCATTTAAAGATTCACCAAAAAATTGGAAAAAATTTATTACATCTTTTTATAAAGAAAAAAACATCAATAAGCTCTTTTTGTTTGGTGACTGTAGATTTTATCAGCAGATTGCTAAAGAAGTAGCTGAAACTGTTGGTGTAGAGGTTTTTGTATTTGAAGAAGGATATATAAGGCCAAACTATATAACCTTGGAAAAGCATGGTGTAAATGATAATAGCAAGCTACCAAGAAGTAGAGAATTCTACGATTTACTAACTATAAATACAAGTTTAGACCATGCAAGAGAGATGTATAACAATTTTTCACTACAAATAATGAGTGCAATTATTTATTTTATCATTGCTAAAACATTTATATTTTTATATCCAAAGTATATTCATCATAGAGATTTATACCCTTTAACAGAAGCATTTTATGGTATAAGAAGTTTTTTTAGAAAGATTATATATTCACTAAGAGATGAGAAATATAATGAAATTTTATCAACCATACTTTCAAAGAAATATTTTTTTGTGCCACTCCAGACAAATAGTGATTTTCAAGTAAGACAACATTCAAATTTTAAAGATATCAAAGATTTTATAGTGCTTGTTTTAGAATCATTTGCTAAAAATGCTAGCAAGTTTGATTATATTATCTTTAAACATCATCCACTTGATAGGGGGAGAAAAAACTATACAAAACTGATTTATAATTTATCAAAAAAACTTTGTGTTGAAAAAAGGGTGATTGTTGCTCACGAAATAAATATACCAACTGCATTAAAAAATGCAAAAGGAACGGTTACTATCAATAGCACAGTAGGACTATCTTCTCTTTATCATGAAACACCAACCATAACTCTTGGTAAGGCGATATATAATATAGATGGACTTACATGTAAAAGTATAAGTATTGATCAATTTTGGAGCTGTTTGATTATCCCAAATGCAGAATTGTTTAAAAAATTTAGAGCATATTTGATTAAGAATTCACAAGTAAACAGTAGTTTTTATGGAAAAATAGGGGATTTAGAGAATATATAAATTACTTCTCTTCAAAGGCTCCAAAAGATAAGATTCTTTTGTATCTTTTGTCTAATCTCTCTTTTGCGTCCATTTCATCTAGCGAGTTTAGAGTATTTATGATGTAATTTCCAACAAGTACCACAGCTTCATCTTTTCCTCTATGGGAACCAACAAGTGGCTCTTCTATCACATCATCAATCAAATCTAGTGATTTTAAATCTTCAGCTGTGATTTTCATAGCTTTTGTAGCACTCTCTTGTTTTTGTGGGTCATTCCAAAGAATGGCAGCACAGCCCTCAGGAGATATAACGGAAAATACAGAGTATTTCATCATAGCAACTCTGTCAGCAACACCCATAGCAAGAGCACCACCACTTCCACCTTCACCTATAACAATAGAGATAGATTTTGTGTTTAATTTTGATAATTCATAAAGGTTTCTAGCAATTGCCTCGCTTTGTCCTCTCTCTTCAGCTCCAATACCTGGATATGCACCTGGCGTATCTACAAAAAAGACAATCGGAAGAGCAAATTTTTCAGCTAATTTTGCTACTCTTAAAACTTTTCTATAACCTTCTGGGTGAGGCATACCAAAGTTTCTTCTTAGTTTGTTTTTTGTTCCACGACCTTTTTGTTCACCCATCATGATGATTTTTCGACCTGCAAATTTACCAACGTAACAAACTATAGAGACATCATCTCTAAAAGTTCTATCACCATGAATTTCGTAGTAGTCACTTAAGAGTGCACGCATATAGTCAATTGCGTAAGGACGGTCAGGGTGACGAGCAAGTTGAAGTTTTTGGTAATCGTTTAAATTTTTGTAAGTTTTGGTAACCTCTTTTTCAAGATTTTTCTTTAATATTTCAACAGCAGGAAGATCGCCTTTAGTCTGTGCAGATGCTATCTCATCATCAATTTGTTTTATATTTTTTTCAAAATCTAAATAGGTTGCCAAGTTATCTCACTTTACTTTTTTAAAAATAATCGAACCGTTTGTTCCGCCAAAACCAAAAGAGTTACTCATAACTGTGTTTATCTCTTGTTTTCTCGCGACATTTGGAATATAGTCCAAATCGCACTCAGGATCACTAACTTCTTGGTTGATTGTTGGAGGCAAAATGCCCTCATTTAAAGCTTTTATAGATATAACAGCCTCAATAGCACCAGCAGCACCAAGGCAATGTCCTATTTGTCCTTTTGTTGAACTAACTGGAGGTATTTTATCTTTAAAGATTGTTTTTATAGCCATTGTTTCATATAAATCGTTGTAATATGTGCTTGTTCCGTGAGCATTGATATAATCTACACTTTGCATATTTGCCATTTTAAGCGCTGCTTTCATAGCTCTTGCTGCACCTTCTCCGTTTGGAGCAGGAGTTGTTATGTGGTTAGCGTCTCCACTTTCACCAAATCCAGCTATTTCAGCGTATATAGTCGCTCCACGTGCTACTGCATCTTCGTAAATTTCTAAAACAAGTGCTCCAGCACCTTCGCCCATAACAAAACCGTCTCTCTCTTTATCAAAAGGACGAGAAGCATGCAATGGGTCATCATTTCTAGTAGAGAGTGCTTTCATAGAAGCAAATCCACCAATCCCTACATCACAAATGGCTGATTCAGCGCCAACTACAAGCATTTTATCTGCTCCGCCAATCATGATTGTTTTAGTGGCTTCACTGATTGCATGTAAACTTGCCGTACAAGCTGTAACAGAAGCCAAGTTTGGACCTTTTAAGCCATGTTTTATAGAGATAAAACCACTTAACATATTTGCCAAAGAAGAAGGAATAAAAAATGGAGATATTCTTCTTGGGCCTTTCTCTTTTGAAGCTATAGAGTTTTTTTCAATATTTGGAAGACCACCAATGCCAGCTCCACTACTTATACCAAAAGTATCAGCGTCAAAATCTTTTATGTTTGCGTCAGCCATAGCTTCTTCGGCAGCTTTTAATCCTAAGTGAATAAATCTATCGGCTTTTTTTACCTCTTTTGCGTCCATAACGCTTTCAGGGTCAAAGCCAACAACTTCGCCAGCGATGCTTACTGAATGATTTGTTGTATCAAACAAACTAATTCTTTTAATTCCACATTCGCCTTCACATATAGCCTTAAAAGAACTCTTTGAATCAAGTCCAACTGAATTTATCATGCCTATTCCAGTTACAACAACTCTTTTATACATATTTAGCAATACCTTTTTTATTATTGTTATATAAAGCAAAAGAAGCCAATTTTACAGGCTTCTTGTTTGTTTTGAAGATTTTTATTTATGTGTTTCAATATATCTAATAACATCGCCAACAGTAACGATTTTTTCAGCATCTGTGTCTGGGATTTCTATATCAAATTTCTCTTCAAGTGCCATAACTAGCTCTACAACATCTAAAGAGTCTGCTCCTAAGTCCTCAACAAATTTAGATTCTTCTTTAACCTCGGTTGGTGTTACATTTAATTGTTCAACAACAACTTCTTTGACATCGTCAAATAAAGCCATTTTATCTCCTTAAAATAATTTCATCAAAATTTTAGCAAATTAAGCTTAAAAGCTATCTTTATAAAAAAAATAGCAGATTTCTTTACATGTAAAGTCCGCCATTAACCTTTAAAACCTCGCCTGTTATATAGCTTGCGTCATCACTTAGTAAAAAAGCAACCGCGTTTGCTACATCTTTTGGCTCACCAAATTTTCTTAATGGGATTTTTTCCACATAAGCATTTTTAATATCATCATTCAATTTATCTGTCATATCAGTTCTTATAAATCCTGGAGTTACAGCGTTAAATCTTACACTTCTACTTCCTGCTTCTTGCGCAAAACTTTTAGTCATGGCAATGACTCCGCCTTTGCTTGCTGAATAGTTTACTTGCCCAGCATTTCCACTTTCTCCTACAACGGAAGCGATATTTACAATACTTCCAAATCTTTGTTTACTCATGAGTTTTAGTGCTTCTCTGCATCCAATAAAAGCAGCAGTTAGGTTTACATCTATAACCTTTGTAAAATCTTCCGTTTTCATCCTAAGAGCCAGTTTATCGTTTGTGATACCTGCGTTATTTACTAGGTATGACAACTCTCCATCGCTTTCAATGATAGTTTTAAAGCCATTTACAAAATCTTCTTCGTTTGCTATATCAAATCCTATAACAGCAGCCTTGCCACCATCTTTTTCGATTTCTGCTTTAAGTTCATCAGCAACGCTTGGGTTTGAGCGGTAATTTATCCAAACTTTCAAACCTTTTTTTGCCAAAGTTATAGCTACTTCTCTTCCTATACCTCTGCTTGCACCTGTTATTAAAACATTTTTTCCACTAAATATCATCTTTTTCCTTTTTACATGTAAATTTAAAATAACGCTTCGTTCATAACTTCTGGTTTTGGTAATCCCATAAGCTTTAAAACCGTAGCTGCAATGTTGCTAAGACCACCAGTTTTTACCTCTTTTACCTCTTTTGCACCGATAAAGCAAAAAACATCAAAAGTTGTGTGATTTGTTAAAGGCTCACCACTTTTATTTTTCATGGCTTCGCAGTTTCCATGATCGCTTGTTATGATAAATTTATAATCTTTATCTTCTGCTTTTTTTATGATTCGTCCAAGTTCATTATCTACTGCTTCAACAGCTTTTCTTGCTGCTTCAAAACTTCCTGTGTGTCCTACCATGTCACCATTTGCAAAGTTTACAACGATAAATCCATACTCTTCTTCCATCGCTTGTAAAACAGCATCTCCTACTTCTTTTGCACTCATCTGTGGTTTTTCATCGTAAGTTTTTACTTTTGGGCTTGGAATCAAAACTCTTGTTTCATTAACTACTGGAGTTTCAACTCCGCCATTAAAAAAGAAAGTTACATGAGCATATTTTTCAGTTTCAGCTGTGTGAAATTGTGAAATGCCAGCTTTTGCTATCTCTTTAGAGAGCGTAATCTCTGGGTTTGTTGCAGGAAAAAGTATAGGAAATCTAAAGGTTTTATCGTACTCTGTCATAGTTACGATATTTTTTATAATTCTCTCTCTTTTAAATTCACTAAAATTCTCACTGCTTATGGCTTTTACTATCTCTCTTGCCCTATCATTTCTAAAGTTTGCAAAGATGATGCCATCATCTTTTTGTATGCCATCAAAACCTTGCAAAGAAATAGGCTCTATAAACTCATCAGTTATATCTTTTTTATACATTGATTTTATATAATCAGTTGGTTTTATTGTTATTTTATTTTGCGCTTCTACTATAACTCTATAAGCTTTTTCAACTCTTTCCCAGCGATTGTCTCTATCTAGAGCAAAAAATCTTCCACAAATGGTAGCTATTTGTATATCATTATCGCAAATCTTTTCCAAATCTTCGACAAATTTTAACGCAGAAGTTGGGCTTACATCTCTTCCGTCTGTTATTACATGTAAAAAGACTTTCTTGCCATTTTGTTTTGATAATTTTGCTAGGGCAATTATATGGTTTATATGTGAATGAACGCCGCCATCACTAACTAAACCAATGATATGAATGGTTTGATGAGCTTTAAAAAGATTGTTTAAGGCTTCATTGCTTTTTAGTGAATCGTTTTCTATAGACATAGAAATTTTGACCAAATTTTGATATAAAATCTGCCCACTTCCAATGCACATATGTCCTACTTCGCTATTTCCCATTTGACCTTCTGGAAGTCCTACTGCAAGACCAGAAGTTTTTATAAGAGAGTGCGGTACATTTTTAAATAGATAATCATAAGTAGGTTTTTTAGCTGCATTAAAAGAGTTATAAAAGTCGCTTGTATTGTATCCGATACCATCTGTTATAATGAGTATTGTTTTATCGATTTTTGTATTCATATTGTTTTTAAAATTCTCCAAATAAATCAAGACATTTAAGCCAAATTGTACTAAAATAACCCTTTTTTATGTTTAAATCATAATAACTAAATTTTCTATCTGGAGCGACTATGCTTTACTGGTTTTACAGACATCTTGATATAAATATCTTCCAATATATAACACTTCGTGCTGCTATCGCTTTTTTCATATCATTTGTTTTAGTTGTGTGGTTTATGCCAAAGTTTATAGCTTGGGCAAAAGCTAAAAATGCCTCTCAGCCTATTTACGATTTAGCGCCAACTGCACATAAGGCAAAATCAAATACTCCAACGATGGGTGGTATAGTTTTTATCGGCGCAACTCTTATGGCAACATTGCTTTGTGCAAGACTAAATAACATGTTTGTAGTTGGTGGGATTTTAACACTTCTGATGTTTGGACTTATCGGATTTAAAGATGATTTCTCAAAAATAGCTGGAAAGAAAAACGAAGCTGGACTAAGTCCAAGAGTTAAACTATTTTTGCAAATTACATCCGCAACAGTGGTTTCTCTACTGCTTTTTTTAATTCCTGAATTAAACACAAATCTTTACATTCCTTTTTATAAACATCCACTTTATGACATTGCTTACTTTTCTGTATTTTTTTGGATTTTAGTGCTTGTTTCTTCTTCAAATGCTGTAAATTTAACTGACGGGCTTGATGGACTTGCAACTGTTCCTGCTATATTTGCGCTTTTAGCTCTTGGTATATTTGTTTATATAAGCGGTCACGCAACACTAAGCAGCTATCTACTTATACCAAAAGTTTCAACCTCTGGTGAAGTGATGATAATCATTGCTGCACTAATGGGGGCTCTTGTTGGATTTTTGTGGTACAACTGTTATCCTGCACAAGTTTTCATGGGAGACAGTGGAAGTTTAAGTATAGGAGCGTTTATCGGCTACTCTGCTATCGTTTCAAAAAATGAGTTTTTACTAATCTTGATTGGATTTGTTTTTGTGATGGAGACAGTTTCTGTGATACTTCAAGTTGGAAGTTTTAAAACAAGAAAGAAAAGAGTCTTTTTGATGGCCCCTATTCATCACCACTTTGAGATAAAAGGTTGGGCTGAAAATAAGATAATTGTTAGATTTTGGATTATAGCACTTCTTACAAATTTGATAGCACTAACTTCACTAAAGATAAGATAAAAACATGAAAATATCACTATTTGGGTATGGACTCACAACAAAAGCTATCGCAAAAAGATATGCACCAAATTGTTTCATTTATGATGATAAATTTAAAGAAAATAGTACAGATGAGTTTGGAAACAAACTTCTTACATGTAAAGAGTTTGACTCACAAAATAGTGATATAGAAATCCCAAGCCCCGGATTTCCACCAAGGCACGAGCTTGTTAAAAAAGCAAAACATTTAGTAAGTGAGTATGATTTTTTTAAAATGCCATCTTCGGTTTGGATAAGTGGCACAAATGGTAAAACAACTACAACGCAAATGTTGCAATTTTTACTTGAAAATAGAGGCTCGGTTGCTGGCGGAAACATAGGAACTCCACTTGCAGAGTTAAACCAAAATGCACCACTTTGGATTTTAGAGACAAGCTCTTTTACGCTCCACTACACAAACAAAGCAAAACCAGAGCTTTATCTACTTTTGGCGATTCGCGATGATCATATAAGTTGGGATGGAAATTTTGAAGAGTCTGAGGCAAGCAAACTAAAACCTCTTTTGATGATGGATGAAGGAAGTGTTGCTATAGTGCCAGAAGAGTATGCATCTTTTCCAAGTAGTGCAAAACTTATAGGCTACAAAGACTCAAATGATTTAGCAAAGAAAATGGGTATAGACATAGAAAAGGTAAACATAAAAGAGCCTTTTTTGATGGATGCCTTGCTTGCATTATCTGCTCAAAAAGTGCTGTTTGATGAGATTGATTTTGAAAAGATAAATAACTTCAAAATCGACAAACACAAACTTGAAGAGTTGAGAGATATCAAAGGAAGACTTTGGGTAAATGACACTAAAGGAACAAATATAGACGCGACTATAGAAGCTCTTAAAAGATACAAAGATAAAGAGATTTTTATAATTCTTGGCGGAGATGATAAAGGCGTTGATTTATGGAGACTTTTTGAAGTTATGAAGCCTTTACATGTAAGCGTTTTTGCCATTGGTTCAAATATGGAAAAAGTTGTAAATTTATCAAAAAAGATAGAAAAAGACGTATTTACATGTAAAACTTTAGATGTTGCAGTTTTTGAGATAGACAAATTACTAAAGCTTGATGGAGTAGGGCTTCTCTCACCAGCTGCAGCAAGCTTAGATCAGTTCAGTTCGTATATAGAAAGAGGTGAACTTTTTGTATCTTTAGTAAAAAAGTTAAAATAAAGCCAATATTAAAGTTCAATAGGTATAATTTCAGTCTTGTTTTTAAAGGCCAGATAGCTCAGTCGGTAGAGCAGGAGACTGAAAATCTCCGTGTCGGCGGTTCGATTCCGTCTCTGGCCACCACTACTTAATAAATCCCCTATTTATCGGTGTTTTGAAGCTTTAAGCTTTGTCTGGGTGTCCTCTTGGGTGTCCGTTTTACACTTAAGTTTTATTTTATGATTAAATTCGTGCAATAAAACACATGGAGTAAAAAATGAGTGAAGTACAAAACAATCAAAGTGTAAAAAACTTTGTAACAAATTACAAAAATGAGTATGATATTGCAAATGAAGCTGCAACCCAAATAAGAAGTGTTGCACATTTACAAGAGTGCTTATTAAATTATGTTGTTGATTATGGAGCTAATAAAAATAGAGATAGTTTAGCCTCTTATTTTTTAACTAACTTGTTAAATGATATTGCTGATGGTTTAGATGAGTATTATGATAGTAAGTCAAAACAGAATAAAGAAATACCACCTCTAAATAATACTAATAAAATAAAAGCCTCTAATTAAAGGGGCTTATACTCCTTGCAAACTATCCAACTCTTTTTTTGCTGCTTGAGTTAAAAAAGCTGACCTGTTTTTGTAAACTTTGTCTATTTTGCTAATAAGTCCTATTGGTAGAGTTATGTTAATCCTCTTGGTTTTCTCTTCATTCTCACTATTTGGCTCTACAATCTCATCACCATTTTTAAGTGCTACATCAAGATAGCAACTAAAAGCATTTTCTACATCTCTTAAAGCTTCATCTCTTGTTGCACCATCACCCATAATTCCATTTAAGCCTTTGTGATTGTAGTAAGCAAAATAACCACCCCCGTCATCTTTACTTAATGGTCTTATTGTTATCTCGTATGGTAAATTTAAGTAGTATTGTTTATCTTTTTTCATTTAATTATCCTCTTCTAATACTTTAAGCACCTGCTTAACATAAATCGCTTTTATTGGCTTGTTGTAAGGTATCGCGATACTTTCCTTACTCTTTTTTCTAAACACATAATGACTACCACCTGTATTAAAACACTCATAACCGTTCTTTTCAAGCAATTTCTTTATGGTATCAAAATCAATGTTTTTAGGATTATTTTTTATTTTCTCTAACAACTTATCATATTTTGACATCATAACCCTTAGCTAAATTTATACACATATTATACACATAAAGAATTAATCAATGTTTAAAATACTCTTTACAGATAAACTTCAAATATAGTCCCTTGGTTTTAAATCAATTTGCCATCCTGTTTTTATAATAGTATAAATTTATACTATTACTCTTTACCGTGCAATTACTGCCAAATAAAATAAAGTATTCTTTTTTGTGGTGTCTCTTTTTGCTAAAATAGATACCTATCTCAGTGAATTTTTATAGTTACTTATTTTAA
>JBKECC010000149.1:0-4494 GCA_047974135.1 Campylobacteraceae bacterium
CTCAAAAAAGAAAGATTGGTTTTGTTTTTCAAGACTATGCACTTTTTTCAAATATGAGTATCGAAAATAATCTTTTGTATGTAAATAAAGATAAAGATTTAGCACATCATCTGCTTGAAATCACAGAGCTAATTGAACTTAAAAACAGAAAACCAGACACTCTAAGTGGTGGACAAAAACAGCGTGTTGCACTTTGTCGTGCTCTTATGAATAGACCAAAGATTTTACTTCTTGATGAACCGCTCTCCGCTCTTGACCCAAAGATAAGAGGAAAGCTTCAAAACGAGATTTTATCACTTCATAAAGAGTTTAACACAACTTCCATTTTAGTCAGTCACGACCCAAGTGAAATATATAAACTTAGCAATAAAATGGTGGTTTTGGATTTTGGTAAAGTTGTAAAAAATGGAACTCCAACAAGCGTTTTGCTTAAAACTTCTGGAAGTCAAAAATTTTCCTTTGAGGGTGAACTTTTGGAGATTAAAAAGATTGATGTCATACTTGTTGCAATCATCTCAATAGGGCGACAAATCGTTGAAATCGTTATAAGTGACGACGAAGCCAAAAACTTAAAAGTTGGCGAGATTGTAAGAGTTAGCACAAAAGCATTTGCTCCAAATATAAACTCTTTTTAGTTTAAAATCTTGTACAATGTGTCATGAATAATGAATTGATACTTGACGTATATAAAACCTTGGAAGAAAAAGTAAAGCTTCACTTCAACCTCTCCTTAAACATAACTTTCAGAGTTGATTTAAAAGGCTATAGACTTATAGGGCAATGCAAAAAACTCTCAAAAAACAGTTACATGATACGTTTACATGTAAAACTTTTAGAGAAGTTTAGAGAAGTTTACTTACACGATGTTTTAACTCATGAGTTGGCTCACGCGGTTCAAATGGAACTGTATCCAAAAAGCAAACCTCATTCATTTGAATGGAAAAGCATACTTCAAACTTTATGTGGAAAAAAATACTCTACAAAAAATAAGATAACTTATGTGTTGCCACAAACAAATATCAATCGCTTTCCTTTTGTTTACACTTGTAACTGCCAAAATCACTTTCTATCAGGTGTAAGACACAACAAAATCGTAAGATACAAATATACTTATACGTGTAAAAAGTGTAAATCTATCTTGATTTTTAAAGAGAAAGCTCATTTTTAATAATAACTATCAAATTACTGTATTATAATACTAAAGATATTTATTCTAAACAATAATTTTTATTGATAAAAAATAATTATTGTTTAAGTAAATTGTGGTAATATTTCTGCATTAAAACTAAAGGAGAACAAGATGTCAAAAAAAGTTATCGAACAATTAAAAAGCATCCAATCTGATGCTCATGTGCTTTATGTTAAGTTACACAACTTCCATTGGAATGTTAAAGGACTTCAATTTCACGCAATTCACACTTATACTGAAACGCTTTATGACAAAATGTCAGGCATTTATGATGATGCAGCAGAGAGAGTTTTACAACTTGGTGGCAAACCAGTTTTAACACTTGGAGATATAGCTAAAGTTTCAAAAATTAAAGATGAAAAAGGTGATAGTTTTGAAGCAAAATATGTACTTGAAGCAATATCAAAAGATTTCACATATATTTTAGAAGAGTACAAAAAGCTCTCAGACTTAGCTGATAAAGAAGGCGATAAAGCAACTGTTGGTTTAGCTGATGAACAAATAGCTTACCTTGAAAAAGAGTTATGGATGCTTAGACAAACTCTAGCGTAATTTTTTAGGCATACACTGATGGAAAATATACCTTTTACAAATATTGTGTATGCCTTTTCACTTACACTTTTTGCTGGACTTTCAACCGGAATAGGTGCAGCAATAGCTTTCTTTACAAAGCCAAAAGATACTAAAGTTCTATCTTTTGGTATGGGATTTTCTGCTGGAGTTATGATTTATATCTCTTTTGCTGAAATAATTGTCAAATCAAAAGACTCTTTTGCATTAAAATTTGGCGAAAACATAGGAGAAAGTTTAGCTGTTCTTTGCTTTTTCATAGGCATTTTGATATCGTTTTTGATAGACAAACTTGTCCCTGCTGACATAAATCCACATGAGTTAAAAACGACAAGCGAACTTCGTCCCTTAAGACATGAAGAAAAAATCTCTAGTTCACTTTTAAAAAGAACTGGTATTATCACGGCTATCGCTATTTCTATACACAATTTTCCAGAGGGTTTTGCTACCTTTGTTGCCTCTCTTGATGAGATAAAGATAGGAGTTATCATAGCTTTTGCCGTTGCTATACACAATATCCCTGAGGGTATGGCTGTATCTCTTCCTATATTTTACGCAACTGGAGATAGAAAAAAAGCTTTCAAATATGCCTTTTTTTCTGGTCTTGCTGAGCCTCTTGGAGCAATTATAGGCTTTTTAATCATTGCTCCAATTTTAGGAGATTTAACGCTTGGCATCACTTTTGGAATTGTTGCAGGTATTATGGTTTTTATCTCTCTTGATGAACTTATTCCTTCTGCAAAAACATATAGCGATGGACACACTGCAATCTTTGGAGTTGTCTTTGGAATGGCCATAATGGCTGGAAGTTTGCTGCTTTTTAAACTTGTTTAACTTTTACATGTAACTATATTTTTGCAACTTTACATGTAAAACTTTTATACGTTTACATGTAACTATTTTTTGGCTTCGTACCCAAAAATATGGGCACGAATTATAAAGATTTATCTTAACTTTTTATCTATTGGGCAACCACTCTTTTTTATAGTCCCCATCCAACCAATAAATGTATAAACTAAAATAGTCACTGCAAAAACAGAACCAAAATAGTTCATAGATAAAAGCATCAAATCAACAGGAGAACTTATAACTATCACTGATGGTGATATAGAAAAACTCTTAAACACAAACAGTCCAACAATTCCAAAAATAAGTCCTACAACAAACGCTGCAACTGCACGTTTACAAATCACTCTTTTTTCAAAAATAAGCAATAAAACAAAAGCAAAAACGATAAATAACGATATAAACACGAGTGGATATATCATGACTCCAAACATCTCTTTGAAAACCGTAAAAAGTATCTGTGGTGTAATCTCTTCCATTTTTTCTCCTTTTATATTGATCCGCGAAGCATCGCTAGAAAATTTGGCTTTAAGCCAGTTGTTTTCATAACCCAACTTATCCACTGCTCTTCAAGTGGCGATATGATGCCAGGAAACGATGGCACTAAGTTGTTTTCATAATCAAATTCTATAAGCATTGCTCGTCCTAGCCTTGTCAAAAGTGGGCAAGATGTGTAACCATTGTATCTTTTATCGCTCTCTTTGCCTTCAATATTTGCAACTATGTGACTTGCTACAACTGGCGCTTGCCATTTTATACTTGCTCCTGTTTTTCCTTTTGGTACTCCAGCTATATCCCCGATACCAAAAACATTTGGATAGCGAAGATGTCTTAATGTGTACTTGTCAACTTCAAGCCAACCCTCTTCTCCAAACTTTCCACTTTGCCAAGGAAGTGGACTATTTTTTACAACATCAGGAGCTGACATAGGAGGAGCTACATGTAAAAAGTCGTATGCTATCTCATCCTTACTGCCCTCTTTTGTTAAAAATGTTGCTATCTTTTTGTCTGCGTCAACTCCAACCAATTCTCTTGAGTATCTAACTTCAACATCTCTCTCCTTCCAAAGCATGCGAATGCGTTCAGAGATTATAGGAACGCTAAAGAGTCCATTGTTTTGAGAGTTAAAAATCATCTTACTTTTATTTCTTGTGCCTTTTCTAACTAAGTAATCCTCTGTCAAACAAGTATATTTTATAGGAGCTCCTGCACACTTCATCTCAGAAGTTGGTCTTTGAAAAACTCCTACTCCACCTTTGTTGGTAAAAGCCATCATCTCTTTATATGTAGCAAGCGCACCTTCTGCACTGTGATAGATACTTCCTATACCATTTTTCCCTATCAATGATTCACTCATGCCTTCAATTTTCGTATAATTTAAAACAAGCCCAGTTGCAACAACCAAATAGTCATAATTTATAACTTTACCACTTTGAGTTTTTACTTTGTTTGAGTCTGGGTCAATCTCGGTAACGTTTTCTTGTATCCAATTAACACCTTTTTGTACAAAATCTGCTATATTTGATTTTGTGTAAGAGACTGGTTTTAACCCAGCTGCTATTAGTGTGTATCCTGGTTGATAATGAACCTCTTTTTTTGCATCAATGATAGTTATATTTGCTCCATCAAGCATTTTTGAAAGCTTTGAAGATATAGTAAGTCCAGCTATTCCAGCTCCTACAATAACTATGTTTGCACTAGTTTTGGTTTTTTTTGAATTTTGCTTATTTAAACAAGCGATACTTACGCCACCAACCAAAAGAGAAGCAACACCAGCGCCACCTAAAAATTTCAAAGCTTTTCGCCTATTGTTCTCTATAGGGCAATTTTGATTTGTGTCCATTTTAACCTCCAATATTTTGAAATTTCAGAAATTTTAGTTGTGATTT
>JBKECC010000042.1:0-29105 GCA_047974135.1 Campylobacteraceae bacterium
CAAGATTGGACATATCTATTTAACATTTCCTATAGACACACTAAATCGAAAAAATAACATTGTTGTTATAGCTAGTGATGATAAAAAAAGAATATTAAAAAGATTTGAGAGCGAACTTCCAACTTCAAGCTTTGCAAACGAAATCTCAACAGACAAACACACTTATTTAACTCCTGAACTAGCCCACGAGAGAGCCGATCAGCCTTACTATAAAACAATGGCAGCGCTTTATAAAAGATATGAAGATTATCTTTTAATAAATAATCTTGTCGATTTTGATGATTTATTGGTACTCACTTACAGGATTTTAGACGAAAATGAAGAGTTATGTAGACAAACAAGTGATAGATATCAATACATCATGGTAGATGAGTATCAAGACACAAATGATTTGCAGTACCAACTTTTAAGAAAACTCTGCACAAATCACTCAAATATCTGTGTTGTTGGTGATGATGACCAGAGTATTTATGGTTGGCGTGGTGCAAATATAAAAAATATTCTCGAATTTCCAGAAATGTTTGACAATACAAAAATAGTAAAACTTGAAGACAATTACCGCTCAACAGATGAAATACTAAAAGCTGCAAATGATTTAATAGAACATAACCGCTCACGTCTTGGAAAGGTTTTAAGAAGCACAAAAGGCAAAGGAAAAGCTATAGACTTTTTAGAATCAAACGACGAAAACCAAGAAGCTTCTATCATCGCTTCAAAGGTTAGAAAATTGCTGGATTCAGGAGTTGACGCAAAAGAGATAGCCATACTTTATAGAGTAAATGCCTTGTCTCGTTCTCTTGAAGAGGGGCTAAATCGTATAGGTGTTCCATATAAGATGGTTGGCGGAGTGAAGTTTTATGAGCGAGCTGAGATAAAAGACTTGATTAGCTATCTTAGGATTATCACAAATCCTCATGATGATTTTTCTTTGATTAGAATCATAAACCGTCCAAAACGAGGGCTTGGAAAAGTCTCGATAGATAAAATAGTAAAGTTAGCACACGATGAAAAAATCTCAATTTATAACTTTTTAGTAAATAAAAAAGATGAAGTTGAGAGCATTGCTAGTAAAAAATCTTTTGTTTTACTGAATGAATTTTTGGATAACCTAGACAGAGAAAGAGAGTTAGCAAATAACTCAACCTATTATTTAATTGATGAGATAGAAGAGGCATTTGGGCTTAAAAAATACTATAAAGAGTTGCCAGACGCAATCGATAGAGTTTCAAATATAGACGAATTTTATGGACTTTTTCGCGATTTTATAAAACAATTTCCAGAAATTTCCATAGATGATTTTTTAAATGAAATCTCACTTCAAAGCGATCAAGACCAAATCGCAGGAGATAGTATATATATCATGAGCGTTCACGCAAGCAAAGGTTTGGAGTTTGAGCACCTTTTTGTTATAGGACTTGAAGAGGGATTTTTCCCACTTCTTGGAGATGGAAACGATATAGAAGAGGAGAGAAGGCTTGGATATGTTGCTATAACAAGAGCAAAAAAAGAGTTAACTCTTAGTTACTCAGCTAGCAGATACTATAAAGGTAAAAGAGCAGAGCTTGCAAAAAGTAGATTTTTAAATGAAGCTGGTGTTTGTGATGGATGTTTGATAATCGAAAAAAGTAGTGAATATAAAAAAGGCGATTTAGTAAAACACAAAATTTTTGGAATGGGGCGAGTTTTAGGGGTTGAAAAAGTAAAAGGAGACTTAAAACTAAATATAAATTTTGGTGGTAGTAAAAGGATTATAATGTCAGATTTTGTGGAGAAAATTTGAGCCAAAATAGACTTTTTGTTGCAAATAAACCAGAAGATATTGGTTGCAACTTCTTTTTAAAACAGATAAAAAGAAAATATAGCATAAAAAAAGCAGGCTTTTCAGGAACGCTTGATCCATTTGCTAGCGGGTGTTTGATTATAGCATTTGGGCAATATACAAAACTTTTTCGCTTCTTAAAAAAAGCCCCAAAAACATACAAAGCAACTCTGTATCTTGGTGCAAGAAGCGAGAGTTTAGACATAGAAAAACTTGAAAACATAGAAGAGGTTGAAGAGGTTGCGTTTGAGAAATTAGAGGAAATAGCAAAAAAACTAACCACAACTTTAACTTATCTGCCACCAAAATATAGTGCAAAAAAAGTTGATGGCAAAAGAGCTTATGAGCTTGCAAGAAAAGGCGAAGAGTTTGAATTAAAGAAGATAACAACACAAGTTTTTTATTTACATGTAAAGACTTATAGTCATCCATTTGTTGAGTTTGAGATAAGTGTAAGCGAGGGCGGATACATAAGAAGTATAGGTAAAATGTTTGCAGATGAGCTTGGAGTTGAAGGGTGTTTGAAATCGCTTCACAGAGTAAATGAAGGCAGTTTCTTTTTTGATGACGAAAAAGCTCTAAATCCACTAGAGTATCTTGACTTAAGAGAGAACTTTTATCTTGGTGATAAAGAAGATATTTTACTTGGGCGAGTTTTAAGTGTAGAATCTTTTGAGTGTACAGAAAATGGAGAGTATTTTTTGGTGATAGATAATCTTTTAAGTGTTATAAAAATTGAAGAAAACGCAGTTATTTACCATATAAACAGGATGGAATTGTGTTAAGTTTTAAATCATACGCTAAAGTAAATATCTTTTTAAAAATCATAGGCAAAAGAGACAATTACCACGAAATTTTATCTCGTTTTGTGCTTTGTGAAAATCTTTATGATGAGATGACTTTTGTAAAAAAAGAGAAAGAAAAAGAGGACTTTGAGCTTATAGGCGATTTTGATTGCACTTTAGAGCAAAACACGATATATAAAGCATATAAATATTTAAAAGAGTATACAGAGGATAAAAAGATAGATGAATTTTTTACAAAATACTCTTTACGTGTAAAGAAAAATATCCCAAGTGGAGGTGGTTTAGGAGGCGGAAGCTCAAACGCAGCTACTCTTCTTTTGGCACTTTATAAAACTTTGGAACTCAAAATAGATTTACGAGACTTGTTAATCATCGGCAAAAAAATAGGAGCCGATGTAAACTTCTTTTTATATGAAACAAAAAGTGCAAATGTAAGTGGTATCGGTGAGATAGTTGAACCTTTTGATGATGACATCCCAAACTTAGAGTTTATCTTCCCAGATGTTCACTCAAACACAGCACTTATTTACAAGACTTTTAGAGAAAACTGCTGGGGACAAATTGATACAAAAATGGCAAAAGAGATGAAAAGTTTAAGCTCACACGAACTATTAAAAATGTTTAAACCAAAAGAGCTTAATGACCTTTTAAACCCACTCTTGATATGTTACGAGAGTTTAAAACCATTTGCCACAGAAGAGCAGTTTTTAAGTGGCAGCGGAAGTACATTTTTTAAGGTGAAAAAATAGATGGGCGAAACAGTCGCAAGAAATAAAAAAGCACTACATGATTTTGAAATACTCGAAACGCTTGAAGCAGGCATTGAGCTTAAAGGAAGCGAAGTAAAAGCCATGAGGCTTGGGCGTGTAAACTTAAAAGACTCATATGTTCGTATCATAAAAGGTGAGGCATTTTTACTTGGTGCTCACATCTCGTATCTTGATAGTACAAATCCTTACTTTAAACCAAATGAGAGAAGAGATAGAAGGCTGCTTTTACACAGAAAACAGATAGATAAGCTTTTTGGTAAAGTTATGCAAGATGGAAACTCGATAGTTGCACTTAGTCTTTACTTTAATGACAAAAACAAAGCAAAGGTACAAATAGCACTTGCTAAGGGAAAAACTTTACATGATAAAAGAGAAACACTAAAGAAAAAAGAGGCAGATAAAGAAGCAAGAGCTGCTATGAAGAAGTATATTTAACTTTTATGAAATATTACAAAAAAATACAAAAGAAAATATAAAAATAGTTAGAATAAATACAAAATCTTCAAAATAACAAAATAGTGTTTGCTTGAATGAAAAGCTTTTAAACCAGCCAAGCAATAGAGTTGACAAGAAAAATATAGCAAAAACTAAAGCTAAGATTTGAAGCATATCATACCTTTAAAGACATAAAACATTTTTTCATGTTTACATGTAAACATTTTATTGTACAGAAAGAAAGAAAATTTTAAAGAAAAAAGAGGCAGATAAAGAAGCAAGAGCTACTATTAAGAAGTATATTTAAAAATCCAAGGCAACTATCCTTTTTTTTATTGAAAAGGATAGCTTGTATTTATAGTTTTTTGTGACTATTTAACAACAGGTTTAGAAGTTGTAGTATTGTTATTTTTAACTGTTCCTACATCTTTTGTTGTGTTATTGCTAGCAAAACTTAATTGTGCCATAAGCATACCTAAAACCATTGAAACTAGAACAACTTTCTTCATAGTTGAACTCCTTAAATAAAATAGAGCGGAATTCTATTCCCAAATTATGAACAGATTTTTAACGCCAAAAAAAATATTTTTTTAAGCAAATTGACTCTTTATCATCTTGCCCAAATCAAGCCAAAATCTCCTATTTTAAAACTTTTGATTTTAATGATAGAATATCAAAATGTATTTACATGTAAAGAGTAAAATTTTAAAACTTTATATAAAATCTCGGGAGTTGATATGAAAAAATACCTAACTTTACTTTTTGCCATTGTTTTTTTGCTAGCTGGTTGTAGCAAAAAAGATGAGGGTGAAGTGATTGAAAAACCTATCATTTTAGAAGTTGGACAAAAGGTTGAGCTTGAAAGTGTAACTGGAGCAAAACTCATATTTAAAAGAATAGAGGGCGGTTTGGTTCTTGATGGGGATGAAAATAAAATCATCATAGTAGATATTTTTGGTACATTTTGCGAGCCTTGCAAAAGAGAAGCACCAGCTTTGATGAAACTCCAACTTGATTATATGGATAAATTAATGCTTGTTGGACTTAGTTACTTTGAAAATGTAACAAATGAGTATATAGTGGAGAAGTTTTCCAAACCATACAACGCTTATTATTTCATAGCTGCAAATTCTGAAAAAAATAAAGCACTAGTTGATACCATACTACATGATATCAGTTTTAAATCTATCCCACTTCTTCCTTTTAAAGTAGTTATAAACAAAGGAAAATATGAGTTTGTAACAGATATTTGGGAAAAGAGAAATGATACAAAATATTATGTTGGAGATATAGGAACTTCCATCATAAGAGAAGATATAGACAAGATTTTATCAAAAAATTGAGGTAATTTTGGGAACAAAAATAGCAGTTTCAAGTGAGACGAAAAATAGAACAAAAGAGCCAAGAAACTATGCAGTAGTACTTTTAAACGATGATTTTACAAGTATGGATTTTGTTATAGAAGTTTTGATGACATATTTTAATCACGATATAAGAAGCGCATTTGATATAATGCTTAAAGTGCATAACGAAGGTAGAGGAGTTTGTGGGATTTATCCATTTGAGATCGCTGAAACCAAGATATCCCTTGTCCACTCATTTGCTCGCACAAACAACTTCCCATTAAGAGCAATTTTGCAAGAGGAATAAAAATGTTAAGTCAAGAATTAAACGGAGTTCTAAACAGAGCTGTAAAATTTGCAAAAGACAGTCGTCACGAGTTTTTTACCATTGAGCATGTTTTCTATGTTTTGCTTGAAGATAAAGAGATAAGAGAAATCTTGCAAGATTTGAGCATTGATGAAAGCGGCATAGCAAGCATTCAAAACATCCTAAAAGAGCACTTTAGGACAAACTATAAACAAGTTCCACTTGATATAAAGTATGAGCCAACAGAAACATTGTCTTTGGGTAGAACTATAGAAAAAATGCTTTTACATGTAAGAAGTGCAGGAAAAGAAGAGGCGACACCTCTTGATATGTTTATTGCACTTTTTGAAGAGCACCACTCATATAGCGTTTATTTGCTTGCGCAAAGAGGCATAAGCAAAGATGATATCATAGAAGCTGTAGTGGCTCTTGATGGACATTCAAAATCAAGCGACAATTTAGATGAGTTTTGTATAAATCTAGTAGAGAGTGCAAAAAATGGACTTATTGATCCGCTCATTGGAAGAAGTATTGAGATTGAACGCATGATGCAAATCCTTTGCAGAAGAAAGAAAAACAATCCTTTGCTTTTGGGTGAGAGTGGGGTTGGAAAAACTGCTATCGTTGAAGGTTTGGCTCTTGCGATTTCAAACGGACAAGTACCTGATGTTTTAAAAGATGCACAGATTTTTACTTTAGAGATAGGCACCTTGCTTGCTGGAACAAAGTATCGTGGAGATTTTGAAAAGAGATTAAAAGATATCATTGATGAACTTAGTAATGTTGAAAAAGCTATATTGTTTATAGATGAGATTCATACCATAGTGGGAGCGGGCTCTACAAGTGGGAGTTCTATAGACCTTTCAAATATGTTAAAACCATCTCTAGCTTCTGGAAGATTGCGTTGTATTGGTGCAACTACTTATCAAGAGTATAGACAAAACTTTGACAAAGACAAAGCACTTTCTCGCAGGTTTGCTACTATAGATGTAAAAGAGCCAACTCTTAGTGAAGCCTATGAGATTTTAGTTGGATTAAAAGAGAAATATGAAAAACACCACCAAGTAAAAATTTCAAATGAAGTTTTAAAAACAACAGTTGAGTTAGCAAAAAAATACATAAATGATAGATTTTTGCCAGATTCTGCTATAGATTTGCTTGATGAAACAGGCGCATCCTTTCATCTTTTGGAGAAAAAAAGAAGAGCTGTAAAGATTGAAGATATAGAAAATACACTTTCCAAAATAGCAAATATACCAAACTTAAGAGTTACAAGCGATGACAAAGTAGTGCTTAAAAACTTGAACACAAGACTAAAATCAAAGATTTTTGGGCAAGATAGTGCGATTGACACGATGGTTGCAGCCATAAAACGCTCTCGTGCAGGACTTGGAAATCCAACTTCACCGATTGGCTCATTTTTATTTGTTGGACCAACTGGGGTTGGAAAAACAGAGGTTGCAAAACAGTTAGCTTATGAACTTGGTGTGCATTTTGAAAGATTTGATATGAGTGAATATATGGAAAAATTCACAGTAAGTAGACTTGTTGGTGCACCTCCAGGATACGTTGGTTTTGAAGATGGTGGACAGATGACAAATGTTGTAAGAAAACATCCATACTCTGTTTTGCTTCTTGATGAAGTTGAAAAGGCACATCCTGATTTGTTAAACATTTTATTGCAAATCTTTGATAGCGCAACTTTAACTGACAGTAATGGCGAAAAAACTGACTTTAGAAATGTTATCATCATTTTAACTTCAAATCTTGGCACAAAAGAGGCTCCTCAAGTTGGCTTTACAAAAATCGAAAATGACCCGACTTTACGTGCTATAAAAGACTTTTTTGCACCAGAATTTAGAAATAGACTTGACGCAATTGTAGAGTTTAAGTCTCTAAAATTAGAACAAATTGTAAGTATCGTTGAGAAACTTCTTGGCGAAATCGAAGAGCAATTAAAAGATAAAGACATAAAGATAGTTGCCACAAAGAGTGCAAAAGAGTATCTTGCAAGTAAAGGTTTTAGTGTGGCACTAGGAGCAAGAGAAACAAGACGTGTTATGCAAGAAGAGATAAAAACTCCACTAACAGATGAGATACTTTTTGGAAAACTTAAAAATGGTGGAGTTGTAAAAATAGACTATAAAAAAGATAAGTTAGAATTTAGTTATGAGAGCAAATAAGGTTTACATGTAAAGAAAAAATCTTTACATGTAAATATGTTAAATGCTAAAACTCATATCTAAAGTTTGCGTAAATTTGTCGCCCCATTGAGTAGCTACCTGAAGTAGTGGCAGTTGCAGTTGAATAACTACCAGTAACTGCACGAGAGTCATTTTTTCTATTCATAAGATTAAATACTTCTATGCCAAATATAAACTTGTTTCCCTTAATTTTTATGTCAGTTTCTGCTGCCAAATCAATATTAAATGTGTTTTTATAATAACCAACCTCATAGATAGCAGTAGTAATGCCATTTGGATCTGTTAATGCCGGATAACCAGCATTTGCTGCTGTATATCTTACAACCGCCTTACCGCCTTCTTGATATCTAAAAACACCGAATAATTTAAAATAATCATTGAAGTCAACAGAGTGTGTATATGCAAAAACCCAAGGACTATTATAATTTCCACCAGGTATATCTTCCCATCTAGCAAGTTGACCATTTAAAGTTACATGTGTTTGAGAAATTGTACCCCCACCATTTTCATCTTCAAAAGCTGCTAAAGGGTCTAGCCCGTCAGTGTATTTCATTGATCTTGTAGCTGAAAAACTTGATGTATGTTTTCCAAAAATTCCTAAATTATAAGCTTTATCAACAGCGAAAGTTAATCCCCAGTATTTTGATTTGCCGCTATTGGTATAACTGCTTGTGCCATCAGCATTTGTTTTTGATCTTATCTGATCTTTATAGTCTCTATTTACATAATCAACTCTAAAAAGAGTATCAAAAATATCAACAGAAGCTCCAATATGGTATTCATCAGAATATGGAGTGCTAAGGTCGCCCAATGTGTTTCTTAGCGGGGTTGTAGTAGTACTAGTTGAGTTGTATGTCCATGGATCTGTTGCATTATTTCTTGTGTAAATTGTGTATTGATTGTAAGGAATTGCCAATGCGTAAGCTAAAATTTGTGAACCATAATATCTATTGTAGCCACCATATATATTTAAAATATTATTATTAAAAATATCAATATTAGCAAAAAGTCTTGGAGCTACGTTAATATCTTCTGTTATAGTATCGTAAGAAAATCTAACACCTGGTCTAATTGTAAATCTATCATACTTCATAGTATCTTCAAGAAATAGATCGGCTTTTGTATAATCTTCCGATCTTGATTCACTTGGATAAACAAGTTTTCTTTTAGAGTATTGACTGCCTTCAAGTATACCATCATCCTTACTGCCCGTAACACTTGAATCTTGAGCTCCATAATTGTTGGTATTAGTATAGTAAAAAACAGTATTTCCTTCTGCCTTTGCTTTTGCTCTTGCATACTCGATTTCAAGACCTACTTTTATACTATGTTCAAGTTGTCCTGTATACACTGGATCAAAATCTAGAACACTCTTCCACCCAATACTATGTTTTTTTTGTTCATAATCTCCATAGGCACCCTCTCTTGAATAAGCAGTAGCGGAGTTTCTATTTGTACTACTTGACCAATCAAGCCACGGAGCCCAATCTGTTCTATATTGCTGAAATATATTTGTACTAGCATCACGTGACAATTCAGTTTGTTGATAATTTAATGTATTTTTTAATGTTGCAAAAGAAAATTTATTTTCCATATCATAAATAAGTGTAAGTCCACCACCTTCTATATCAAAGTCCGAATTTTTCCAAGCTGCGCTTTGCATCGTTTGCGTGTATGGAGCATATATGGCTGTTAAACTTGCTTTGAAATCATCATAGTCGTAAGTGTTTAGCTTTACTAAAAAGTTTTCATTTTCTCTATAATTATTTCTTTGCTCTTTTGAAGCAACTCCGCTTGCATCAAACACATAGTAACTTGACCATTGAGGAATTTCTGATTTTTGTTTACCATAACTTACCATAAGTCCAAGATTATCTGTTATAGGACCATCAAGACTAACGGTATATTCTTGTTTTTCAAACTCTGGCTGAAAAGAACCGTCTGTATATGTTTGCCCAGCTACAGAACTTTCTTGAGCAGGAGTAAAGTGAAATTTTGCCCATGCATCCTGAGTATATCTATAACTCATTGCCACATGCCATCTATCCATTCTTGCATCTCTAAGTTTTGCGTCAACAACACCACCTAAAAAATCTCCATATTCAGCAGATACTGATTCAGTATAGACAGAAACAGTATCAATTAATGATGTATCTAAAAATAAAGATTGAGCCTCACCACTTGGCTGTCCCATTTGTCCGCTAGTTGCTGATGATGCTAAACCGCTAGGATTTAAATCATTATTGTTGCTAACACCATTAATCAAAAAACTGTTTTCATAGTGATTGCTACCATGAATTGAAATTTTCGGAGGAGCTATCTCGCCACCTGATGCAGAATTTCTTGAGCCTTGATCAAATTGAATAGAAGATTTGCCTCTCAACAAATCTGTAATAGAGTTTGTAGCCGATGGAGCATATTTTACATAGTCACTATCTAAATATATTTCGCCAGGCTGTACAGTGTGGTTTGATGTAGCATTTGATGTGTTTGATGTTGAAGCTCTTACATGTATCTCATCAAGTGAATTGACAGTTTGATTGCTCTCTTGTGCAAATACAAAATTTGCACTAAGCAACAACATAGAAGCAAAAGCACTAATGCGTATAGCATTTTTAGTGTTTTTATATTTCATAAAAATTCTCCCCTTAAATTTTTTTGTTAGTAATTATGAATTTTATTATCAATTAGTTTAAAAGAGAATATAAATGACTAAATAAATATTCTCCAACCTTATTTTTATTACTTTTTGGAGATTGGTCCAAAAAGTAAAATTGCAATAAGTCCCGGAATTCCAGAAAAAAGTATCAAAATAGGTGCTGTTTTATCCAGTTTGATTTTCCAAAAAAAGATATGTGCAAAATATAAAATTTCAGCAAAAAGTATCCCAAGAAAAACAAAAAGTAAACTCGGAGATAGTTTTATATCAAAGACTGTTTGAACAGTATCATAAGTGTACTGTTTGATAACAAAAGGTGTTAAAATCGACAATCCTTTGTCATTTAGCGAAAACTTATCTAATATATTTTCTGGAAAAGTTTGATTATTTACATGTAAAGAGTTAAAGTCCAAATCGGTAGCTGTATATTCAATCGGCGCATCTCTTTTTGTTAAATCATTTTTTATTATAGTTTGATATAAAGGTGTAAATCTAAGAGCCAATGAATTATCTTTGGGATTAAAATTGTCAAGCGGTAATCTTAATAATTTATCTTCGTAAGTATACATGTAAACATCTTTGTTTGTAGCTATTAATCCATAGTACAACTTTCTTTCATTTTCACTAAGTGAAATGTACAAAGGAGTATCTGGTATGTTTACTTCTGTATCTCTCACGCTTGGTTCACCTTTTATCATTTTAAGATGATAAACTTTGTTTTTACTATCAATAAAGAGCATTCCTTCATCAAAAGATTTTAAAGTAGAAGGATTTGTTGCTATGAATTTAATTGGAAAAACAAGCCCGGCATTTAAAAGTGATTTTGTAAATTGTTTCGATTTTTCTATATTTTTTGTTCCATTTGCTGTGTATATAAAATCCAATCTATCTTGTTTAAATACAACCACATCATTTGATGCTTCAAGCGAAGCACCCTTTGGAGATGATTCGAGCAACATGTGAATTGGCAATGGCTCTGAAAATACATATCTTGGTGATAATCTCATAGCTTGAGTATTTTTTCTTGCATCATCATAAGTAAAAGTTTGATTATCTATCGTAAGTGGGAAACCTCCCCACTTGCTAACACTTGATGAAAATAAAAAAGGCATATTTTTTTGAGCTTCTACAGTGTTTAAAACCTCTCCTTTTTCATTTTTGTACACCATTTTATCAGCACCAATTTCCCAAATGATAAACTCTTTTAGTGTTGGACTAAACATACCACTTAGGCTAAACCTGTCAACTCTTGTTGCTTTGCCATAAAAATTTGGTATAAACCAAAAAAGAGCTATAACACAAACAAAAAATGCTGCGATTCGTGGGATATTTAATCTCATATTTTTCCTTCTTTCACTCTAAGAGCAGCAGATTCAAATGTTAAAATCCAAGGCAAACTAACAAGTATATAAATCCATAAATGGCTACTTATAGAGTTAAAACCGTTCGTTGCAGTAAGTAAAGATATATAAATGGCACCTACAAATACAAAACCAAGTTTTCTTAAAATCATCGGTTCTGCTATAACGGTTGCAGTTACAAAGTAGGCAACAATGCCAGCAAGACTCCAAGGAAATATTGTTTTTATCATGGGTATATAAAGTTCATAAGGAAAATGTAAAGTATTAAAAACTATAAATAGACCAAAAGAAGCAATGAGTAAAAGTAGTAAATTTAGCATTACACCCAAAGATAACATAGAGTACATTGAAAATTTATATGAGACTGGTAGATGAAACAAAAGTCTCAATCTTTTGTTTGAACACTCAGGTATAAATTGCAAACAAGCAAACCATACACCTCCACCAATAAGCGCCCACTCTAACTTTGCAAAATGTATACTTTGTTTGTAAATCAAATCAAGCCAAAGAGCCGAACTGCCATGTATAGAGATAACCCCTTTATATTTCATGTAAGCATCAATAATAAATGCTATTAAAACAAGAAAGGGCACAATCACCAATCTTTTTAGTTTTATCCACTCTTTAAAATATATCGCTTTTAAAATAGTTCTGTTTTCCACTCTAATATCTCCCTGTTAAGCCAATAAATGTATCTTCTAAACCAAGTGGCAACTCTTTAAGTAAAGCAGTATCTATATTTTTACTTTTTAAATACTCTTTTGTCTCATAAGGATTTAGAAATCCAAAAAATGTGAGATGTTTTTTGCCATACTCTATATTTAATATTTTCTCATTTAAACTTATCTCTTTTGCAAATTTTATAGGAAGTTCATATCCAAAAGTAGAATTTAAAAACTCATCTCTTGAACTATTGTTTATGATATTTCCATCTTTTATGATTATAAGTTTGTCCAAAAACAGATCAAGTTCTTGGATAATATGTGAAGTTAATAGCACAGTTGTTTTATAGGTATCAACGAAGTCTTTTAAAAACTCCAAAAACAGTCTTCTATACCCAACATCAAGCCCCATTGAAAAGTCATCAAGTATCATAAGTTTTGGCGATTGAGCCAGAATCAAACCAAGAGTTATTTGCGATCTTTGTCCACAAGATAGCTTTGTTATTCTTCTATTGTATGGAACTTTTATGCGACTTACCAAATCATAGTATAAATCTTTGTTCCACTTTTTATAAAATGATGAGTAAAACTTCTCTATCTGCTCTATCGTCATAAAGTCATACTGTATAAAGCCTTCATGCAAAAGTCCTATATCATCTCTTGCAAATGGTGGTATAGAGTAACTTGGATATCCTAGAACACTACACTCGCCAGAAGTTTGTTGTAAAAATCCCATCAAAATATTTATAGTTGTACTTTTTCCAGCTCCATTTTTACCAAGAAGTCCAACTATGCCACCTTCACTTACTTCAAAATTCAATCCATGAAGAATCTCTTTTTCACCATAGCTAAATCTCAAATCTTTACATGTAACAAGACTACTCACTTTTATTTCCTTGTGAAGTTATAATATAAAGAGTTGATGGCGCATTTTTAGTTATCTCTTTGAATTCATTTAAAACTTCTGTTTCGTTGATACTGTTTAATAAGTTTTCATAGCCTAATTGCCACTCAATGAATGGCAAATCATAATTAATCTCATTTTGAATTAGATTGTGCCATAAATTTATCCTCTTCATATTTGTTGTAACCGAGGTTATCATAGGAGCTTTTAATCTGTCAAGCTCATCTTTTGTGATACCATTTTTAATTAAATCATCTATGATTTCATCTATCTTTTTTTCCGCTTCATCTATGTATTTTGTTTGTGTAGCAACTTTAAAAAACAGTAATCCGTAACCATCATCAGCTTCATTCATGGAAATTCTATAATTTGCAGATGGACTATAAGCTATTGCAGAGCCTTCCCTTATCTCTTTTCTCATCCTATCTCTTATAACTGCTGCCATTAAGTTTCTAATAGCTAAAGTTTTTCTATTTTTAACATCATCAATATTTTGATTATAAACTTTGTAAACTACACTTTTGTCAACTTTATCATCAACGTTTCTTACGGTTTTTTCATCTTTAAAAGTAGCTGGAATTATGTCTGTGCTATAGATATTTTCACTTTTTTTATGCTCTCCAAAGAGTTGTACGATTGTTTTTAAAACTTCTTCTTTATTGAAATCACCACTTATTACTATCTTTGCTTTTTTACTAAACTTTCTTTGGTTTAAAAGAAGGTTTTGCATATCTTGTATGGTATATTTTTTTGTATCTTCTAAGTCTAAATCTTTAAATCTGTTGGAATTCCCATAAAAATACATACTACTATAGTATTTATCAACCCCATCAACGCTATGGTCTTTATTGTATTGATTTAATTCAAGCGATTGTTTAACCTTTGTGTATGAAGACTCTTTTATAACTGGATCGGTATATTGAGTCCATAAGGCTTGAAGCATCAGAACTACATCAGCAGAAGATGAGCTTCCGGAGATTACAGAGTTTTTACTTCCAAATCCTTCGCTAACTCCTATACCTTTTCCGCCAAATATTGCCGTAACTTCAAGTGGAGATAAGTCACCTATACCACCTTGAGATAAAACTGATGATGTAAGTCTAGTTAAAGCCAATAAATCTTCACCAAAAGGCTTGTCTTCACCAAATATAAATGTAGCCAATACCTTATTTTTCTCAAGTTCTGAAGGTATAAGATATATATCCAAACTATCTTTATAAGTTGCAAAAAACAGTGTTGGCGCATCGCCTCCAAGTTTTTTCTCACTAAGCTTTGGTAAATCTTTAACTTCATTTGGAAGTTTTAAGTAAGGAAAATCTCTATATTTTGTATCTTCATATTTTGCAATCTCTTGGGAGTTGGCCCTGTTCCAAGCTTTTGTAATTTCATCTGTTGTTATATTTGCTTTTCCACTTACAAAAATAGTTCTATTTTTTGGCTCAAATGCCTCTTTAAAAACTCTATCTACTTCCTTTTTTGTAAAGTTTGGCAAAAATTCATCAAACAGTTTTTGATCTTCAGTTGCGGACGTAAACACTCTTCCTTGGTTTGCTACAGAAACAAAGGCATTTGTTATATCGCTGCTTTGTCTACTTTTTTCATCATTTATATTTTTTTCAAGAGATCTTGAGATGATTTTAATTGCTTCAGATATTTCATCATCACTAAAACCAAACTGCTGGGCACTTTTAAACTCTTTAACAATTCTATTTAACGCATCATTCCAATTTTTTTCATCGCTTGTAAAGATAAGATTTGATGATGGAATTAAGCCTTGTTTTGCACTGTTTTGAAATCTTGCTACTGTCCAAAGAGACGGATTGTCAAGTCCTACTTGTCTCAATCTTTGGGCAAAAGCATAAGATGCTATAGAGTTTAAAAAAGACTCTTGGAGATTTTTTTTGTTATCAGGATAAAAAACTCTTGGATGAAAAGTTGTTATACTAAAACCTAAACCATCAATTGGTCTTTTTTGAAAAAAAACTTGAAGTTCTGGTGTTTTTATATCACCAAAATCTTGAATTGGAGTTAGATTTTCATCTTTTTTCATACTATTAAATGTTTTTTCTATTTTTTCCTTTACATGTAAAGAATCAATATCTCCAACAATAACCAAAATCATACTTTGTGGCTTATACCATTTTTCATAAAAGGCTCTTAAATTAGTACTATTTGCACTTTTAATAGTATCTTCTACTCCTATCACATCATCAGCAAATTTTGTACCATTATATATAAGTTCTCTTCTCTCTTTTCCTGCAAGTGATGCTTCACTTTCTCTGGCATTTTTTTCAGCCAAAATAACACCAATTTCTTCTTCTACTTCATGCTCTTCAAAAAGTGCTCCATCTGCAAAATCTCTTAAAACTAAAAGTCCAGTATCAAGCGATTCATCATCAACATGCGCAAGGTTTAGTTTATAAACTGTTTCAGCAAAGGTCGTATGAGCATTTGTATCTCCTCCAAAACTCATACCATTTTTTTGAAAAAATGGAATCAAAGAGCCAGCAGGGAAGTTTTTTGAACCATTAAATAGCATATGTTCTACAAAGTGAGCAAATCCTCTCTCATAAGACTCTTCCATGAGTGAACCAGCTTGTACGTTTAAATACATAGTAACGCGTCCAAGAGGAAGCTTATTTGGGATTATGGCAAATCTTAAACCGTTATCTAATCTTCCAAAAGTTATGTTTGGATCAGGTTTTAAATCACTCTCTTCATGAGCCCAAGAACCACTATACCAAGACAACTCTTTTGAGTTTGATAGTGAAAAAAACAGCGAGATAATAAAAACTAATTTTAAAAATTTTTTGATTAATAGCATGAAAATCCTTGGAGTATATTTGAAATAATATTAATTATCAAAACAAGTTGAAATTATACAAAAGTAAGCTTATTTTTGTATAATTTTACTTTCAAAATATATAATAATAATTGTTATAAAAAAGGTAAGCATATGAATCTTTTTAAAAAAATATTTAAAGTTCTGATTTTTCTCTTTACATGTAAAGGTTTATTGCTTGCAGGAGAAGTGTATAAAATAGGAATTTGGGACAATTTTAATTCAACCACAAAACCAGTAGCATTTTCTTATGTTGACAAAAATGCACCAAAAGGTGGAGTTTTAAGAGTTGGAGCTATTGGCTCATTTGACAACTTTAACCCTTTTGCAAAAAGAGGAATAAGTGCAGGGTATAGTGCATACACTTATGAAACTTTAGGCGAAGCTGATGATGGTAGCGGTCTTGTTATGAATTCTCTTTTAGCAAAAAGTTTTGAAGTGGCAGATGATTTCTCTTTCGTTATTATAAACATAGATGAAAAAGCAAAATTTTCAGATGGAAGTAAAATCACTTCCAAAGATATAAAATACTCTTATGACGCACTTATAAACGAAGCAACACCAAGATATAAAAGTTACTATTCGCATATAAAAGATGTAGAGGTTCTTTCACCACTTAAAATTAAATTTACTTTTGATGAAAATGACAATAAAGAGTTGCCTCTTATAATCACGCAATTCCCAGTTTTGTCAGCAAAATGGGGTGAGGGCAAAAATCTTGGTGAACCACAAAATACTCCAATCCTTGGAAGTGGACCATATAAATTAAAAGACTATAAGATGGGAACATACATCATTTATGAAAGAGATAAAAATTGGTGGGGAAAAGATTTAGAGATAAATCAAGGGCTTTACAATTTTGATGAGATAAGGATAGATTACTATAGAGACCAAACGGTTTTAAGAGAGGCTCTCTTTGCAGGAGAGATTGATTTTTATGCTGAAACTACTGTAAAAGATTGGGTAAATTCTTATAACACACCACCGGTAAATGATGGACGGATTATAAAAGAAGAAGTTGCCCTAAATAGACCTTTTGGACTTAGGGGTTTTGTATATAACATAAGAAAGCCACTCTTTAAAGATAAAAATGTGAGAGAGGCACTATCTTTACTTTTTGATTTTGAGTGGACAAACAAAGCACTTTTTTATGATAAATATACGAGATACGATAGTTATTACACAAACTCTCCTTTTGTGGCGCCAAAAAATCCAAGTAAAGAAGAGTTGGAAGTTTTAAATCTATATAAAGGTAGATTAAACCCTGATGTTTTTGGTGCAATTCCTGATATTCCCAAAACTGATGGAAGCGGAAACATAAGAGAGCAGTTAAGAAGCGCACTCAATATTCTAAAAAAATCAAATTGGAGATTAGAAAAAGGGAAGCTTTTAAACAAAAACAGTGAGCAGATGAAATTTTCTATATTGATTAATTCTAACTCATTTTTGAGGGTTGTTGAGCCATTTAAGAAAAACTTAGAGCAACTAGGAGTTTTGGTTGATATTCAAATGGTTGATCAAACTCAGTATGTAAATAGAATAAGAAGTTTTGACTACGATATGATTTTAGGATATATGCCACAATCAGAAAGCCCAGGAAATGAACAAAGATACTACTTTGCAAGTTCCTCTTTAAATTCTGAAGGAACAAGAAATTATATAGGAGTAAATAGCGAAGTTATTGATGAATTGATAGATAGACTTATAGTTTCAAAAACTTATGATGAGCTTATCATAAACACAAGAGTTCTTGATAGAGTTTTAAGACATGAATATTATGTGATTTTTGGATGGTACAGTAAAAATTTGATGATTTCTTATTGGAAAGATAGAATCACACCGCCACATTCTCATCCAAGAAGTGGCGTAAATATCTCAAGTTGGTATAGTACGGCTTTAAAAAAGAAGTAAATGTTAAGATATATACTCAAAAGACTCTATCTTGTTATACCAACTTTGATTGGTATTTTAACAATCAACTTTTTTGTTATCCAACTAGCTCCAGGAGGTCCTGTTGAGCAGTATATAGCTTCCATGGAAGGAAGTGGGGAAAATTACATGGAGCGAGTTGGAGCAAGTTCAAGCGATTTTAGTGAAGAGTTCTCTTTTAATGCAAAAGATGGAAGCTATAAAGGCTCAAAAGGCTTAACACCGGAAGTTATTGAAGATATAAAAGTGATGTATGGGTTTGATAAGCCAATTTTGACAAGATACTTTACAATGCTAAAAGATTATCTCTCCTTTAACTTAGGGGATAGCCTTTTTAAATCTGGAAGTATTTTAGGACTTATAAAAGATGCGCTTCCGGTTTCTATCTCTCTTGGGATTTGGAGTACCTTGCTTATATATCTTATCTCCATTCCACTTGGAATCGCAAGGGCAGTTAAGAGAGATTCAAAATTTGATACAGTTACTGGGTTTTTTACAGTAGTTGCAAGTGCTATTCCTACATTTTTATTTGCCGTTTTACTTGTTGTTTTATTTGCTGGAGGCTCATATTTTAAATGGTTTCCACTTCGTGGGCTTCACTCTTTAGGATATGAAGCACTTCCTTTTTGGCAACAAATACTTGATTATTTTCACCATTTAGCTTTGCCAATCACAGCTATGACGATTGGCGGATTTGCAACATTAACACTGCTTACAAGAAACTCTTTTATAGATGAGCTCTCAAAACAATATGTTGAGAGTGCAAGAGCAAAGGGACTTAGTGAAAGGAAAGTTTTATACGGGCATGTATTTAGAAATGCAATGCTTATAGTAATTTCTGGCTTTCCTTCTACTTTTATAAGGATGTTTTTTGCTGGCTCACTTTTAATCGAGACTATTTTTTCATTAAATGGTTTAGGACTTTTAGGGTTTGAAGCGGCCATGCAAAGAGATTATCCTTTGATGTTTGGAACGCTTTATATATTTACACTTTTAGGGCTTTTAACCTCTATCATAAGCGATATAACCCTCACTTTAGTTGATCCTAGAATTGATTTTGAAAGTAGGAGAAAAGCTTGAGTGAGATAAGCAAAAGAAGATGGCAAACTTTCAAATCAAGAAAGAGAGCATATATCTCTTTGATACTATTTTCTTTATTATTTGCCTTGAGTTTATTTTCAGAATTTATAGCAAATGATAAACCTTTTTTGGTCAAATACGAAGATAAGTATTACTTTCCTTTTGTGCAAACTTTAACAGAAGTCGATTTTGGTGGAGATTTTGAACTCCCTGTAAAATATAACGACCCATTTATACTTGAAAATATAGAAAAAAACGGTTGGGCGTTTTGGCCACTTATAAGATATTCGCATGACACAACTTCAAGGCTTCAAGGTGTAAGTTTTCCAGCTCCTCCTTCAAGTGAACACATCTTGGGAACTGATGATAAAGGTAAAGATATATTTGCAAGAATTTTATATGGAGTTAGGCTCTCTGTACTTTTTGGTCTTGCTCTTACGCTTTGTGGAAGCGTTGTGGGAATATTTGCAGGAGTTGTGCAAGGATATTTTGGTGGAGCGATAGATTTATGGTTTCAGAGATTTATGGAAGTTTGGGGAGGAATCCCAACGCTTTATCTAATTATCATTATTTCAAGTATGTTTACGATGACATTTTGGTTGCTTCTTGGAGTACTTTTGCTTTTTAGTTGGATGAGGTTAGTTGGAGTTGTTAGAATGGAGAGTTTAAAAACAAGAAATATGGATTATGTAAAAGCTGCAAGGTCTTTAGGAGCGAGTGACTTTCGCATAATGCTAAAACACGTTTTACCAAATGCCTTGATTGCCGTTATAACCTTTTTACCTTTTCAAATCAATGCTTCCATTACATCTTTAACCGCACTTGATTTTTTGGGTTTTGGTATATCAAACGATTACCCATCTTTGGGTGAACTTATAAATCAAGGAAAAACAAATCTTTTTGCACCGTGGATTGGGATTACGATTTTTTGTGTTTTATCTTTTATGTTAACAACTCTTGTAATGATAGGCGAGGGCGTTAGAGACGCTTTTGACCCTAAAGTTTTTATGAAATCAAAAAAGAGTAAAAATTCATGAACGTTTTACATGTAAGAGATTTAAACGTTTTTTTTGAAGGCGACGATACACCAACGGTTAAAAATATTAACTTTTCTATAAAACAAGGCGAAGTTGTTGCTCTTGTTGGAGAAAGCGGTGCAGGAAAAAGTTTAAGTGCACGCTCAATTTTAAATCTTTTGCCAATTGGTGCAAGTGCAAAAGGTGAGATAATCTTTGAAGATAAAAACTTGTTAAAGCTTTCCACAAAAGAGATGCAAAAGCTTCGTGGCAATAAAATAAGTATGGTTTTTCAAGACCCACTTGCTGCTCTAAATCCTCTTCATAAAGTTGGCAAACAAGTATTAGAAGCCATTTTGGTGCATAGTGATATCACAAAAGAAGAGGCAGAAAAAAGAGTGATAGAGCTTTTTGAACTTGTAAAAATTGACAATGCAAAAGAGAGGTTAAACTCGTATCCTCATCAGCTTAGTGGCGGGCAAAGACAAAGAGTTATGCTTGCTATGTCTTTAGCAAATAATCCAAAACTTTTGATTTTGGATGAACCAACAACGGCTCTTGACGCAACGGTTCAATATGAGATTTTAGAACTCTTGAAATCACTAAAGAAAAAGTTAAATATGTCTATTTTAATCATAAGTCATGATTTGGCAATGGTAAGATTTTTAGCAGATTTTGTTCACGTGATGTTAAAGGGTGAAATTATAGAAAGTGGCGATACTAAAAGCATATTTTTAAATCCAAAAGAAGTTTACACAAAAGAGTTGTTGGGACGCGATATAAACAAAAGAGAACCTTTGCATGCAAAGAGTAAAACAGTCTTGGAAGTTAAAAATTTAAACGTTTTTTATGAGAGACAAAGAGTAAAATTATTTAGCAAACCAAAGCCTTTTGAAGCAGCAAGAAATATAAGTTTTTCTCTTAGAAGTAAAGAGTGTTTGGGAATTGTTGGAGAGAGTGGAAGTGGAAAATCTTCGCTTGCGTTAGCGCTTTTAAGACTTATTCCCTCAAGTGGAATAATCCTTTTTTGTGAGAATGAGTTACAAAACTTAAGCCATAAAGAGATGAGAGTTTTTAGAAAAAAAATTCAAGTTGTTTTCCAAGACCCATTTGCCTCATTAAATCCAAGAATGAGCGTAGCAGAGATTATAAAAGAGGGTTTGGTTATACAAAACTTGCAAAAAGATGAAAACAAAAGAGAAGAAGCTTTGAAAAGCGCACTTGACGAAGTTGGGCTTAGTTATGAATTTGCCACTAGATTTCCTCATGAACTAAGTGGAGGCGAGAGACAACGCGTGGCGATTGCAAGAGCTTTGATACTAAAACCTGAAATCTTGATACTAGATGAGCCAACATCCTCGCTTGATAGAACTTTGCAGTTTAAAGTCATAGAACTTCTTAAAAATTTGCAAGAAAAACACGATATGTCTTGTATTTATATAAGCCATGATTTGTATCTTGTGAAGCAGTTTTGCCATAGTGTTTTTGTTATGAAAAATGGCAAAATGGTTGAGTATGCAAGCAGTGGTGAGATATTTGAAAATCCAAAAACAGAGTATCTACAAAAGCTTATCAAAGCTTCAAATATGCAAAAAGATTGAAGTGTAAACTATTTACATGTAAAATATTTATCAATATTTTTATTTAAAGATTTTTAGATGATTTATGAGTTAAGTAGAAACGATTTTTCCTTTCCAAATCCAAACGATGCAAATGACGATGGGCTTTTGGCTATTGGTGGAGATTTAAACACGCAAAGAATTTTAAATGCATACAAAAGTGGCATTTTTCCTTGGCCATATCGTGATTTACCGCTTCTTTGGTTTTCTCCGCTAAAAAGAGCTTTGCTTTATCCAAAAGATTTACATGTAAGCAAAAGTTTGCAAAAAAATATAAAAAGATACGAAGTAAGATGTGATGCAAACTTTGAAGAAGTTATAAAAAACTGCGCAAAAACAAGAGATGATGGACTTGGAACTTGGTTACGAGATGATATGATAGAAGCTTATATAAAACTTTACGATAAAGGTTTTGCGCATAGTTGGGAGACGTATTTTGACGGTGAACTTATCGGTGGGCTTTATGGATTAAAGTTTGGAAAAATATTTTGTGGGGAGTCTATGTTCTCAAAAAAGAGTGATGCTTCAAAGGTTGCACTGTTTTATTTGTGTCAAGATATGATTAAAATTGATGGCATTATAGATTGCCAAATACAAAATAATCACTTAAAATCACTCGGAACTATCGAGGTAACAAGAACGGAGTATCTAAAAATATTAAAAAACAGTTTTACTATTGAGACTTTAATAATCTACTAATTATTGAAAGAGATAATTCCGCTAAATAATATTTACATGTAAAGTTTAATCTTGTTGTGTTAATATATTAACTTTAAAAAAATTAGGAGATGAATTAAGTGTACCTATTTACTTCTGAAGTTGTAAGTCCGGGACATCCGGATAAATGCGCAGATATTATCGCGGATTCTATCGTTGATGCGATTTTGATAAAAGATTCAAATGCAAGAGTGGCTAGTGAAGTTTTTGTTGCAGGAAAACACGTTGTTATTGGCGGTGAAGTCAATACAAAAGCAAAATTCAGTACAAAAGATTATGAAGATATCGTTATAAATGCCCTAAAAAAAATCGGCTATGATGGAAAATCAGCATTCACAAAAGAGCAGTGTTTATATCCTGAAGATGTTAAGGTTCAAGTTTTATTAAATCAACAATCAAGCGATATAAATCAAGGTGTTGACCAAAGTGATGGCGAAATTGGAGCAGGTGATCAGGGTATAATGTTTGGTTTTGCTTCGAATGAAACTAAAGAGTTGATGCCAGCAGCCATAACTTACGCAAGAGCTTTAAGCGATAAAGTTTATGAGTATGCACTAAAACACAAAGATAAACTTGGAGTTGACATAAAAACGCAAGTTACCGTTGATTATGGCACAAAAGAAAATTTTGAAAATGGAAAACCAAAACATATTCACACTATTGTACTTTCAGCTCCAAGCAATGAAAAGATGCCAATCGAAGAAGTTAGAAAGTTAATCAAGGGATTGATTGATGATGCAGGACTTCCAAAAGAGTTATATGACCCAGCTAAAAAAGATACTATCATACATATAAATCCAACAGGAAGATACGTAAACCATAGCTCACTTCATGATTCAGGTTTAACTGGACGTAAACTTATAGTCGATAGCTTTGGTGGTTATGCTCCAATAGGCGGTGGAGCACAATCAAGCAAGGATTATACAAAGGTTGATAGAAGCGGACTTTATGCTGCAAGATGGATAGCAAAAAACATAGTTGCAAGTGGACTGGCTAGTAAATGCGTTGTTCAAATCTCTTATGCTATAGGAGTTGCGCGCCCAACTTCAGTTTCAGTTGATACAATGGGAACTTATAATCCAAAGATAGACGACAACATTCTTTCAGATTTTGTTCTTAAAACTTTTAGTCTAACTCCAAAATGGATAACAAAACAGTTTAACCTTGATAAACCAAGTAAAGAGACTTTTCTCTACGCTGATGTGGCAGCTCGTGGACAAGTTGGACAAGCTGATTATCCTTGGGAAAAACTTGACGCAGTTGAGCTTTTTAAAGGTTTACTAAAATAATAACGCTTTACATGTAAAGATTTTTCTTTACATGTAAACATATGAATACAAACTATTCTATTCTTAGTTTTTACAACTAAACTTTGAGTTTTCTCCTCTTTCTTTTTCCTTGAAAAAAAAGAAACAAAAATTCAAGTGCCAGTGCTTAAAAACCTAAAATTTTTACTTGAAAGCTAAAAAACAAAAACTCGCTTCACTCAAACATTTGTTTTTTTAAACGATTTCTCACTCAAATTTTTTAACGGTTTTTGCCGCAACGCACGAAAAAGATACCAAGAGACAGAAAATTACATATTGGCTTTATATTTATTTAAGTTTTTAAGTTTTTTTGGAAAGTTACATGTAAACTTTCTAATTTCCTCTAACTCTCAAGTATAGTTCATTTACCAAACTTTTTCTTGGAGTTATAACTCCGCCGCCTTCGCCATTTACAACGTGATAAATCAAAGTGTCGCTTTTTGTTGCGTAAAGTTTTAACATCAAGTTTTGCAAAGTTGGTTCGGTTGAAGGTAAAAACCAAGCATTGTTTGAGAGAACAAACATATATTTTGGCGCATTTACATGTAACTCTTTAGCACTTCCTTCATAACAGATTGCAGTTCTAAACACTACATCGTCTATCTTAAAATCAACAGGTTCTTTTGCGCTTGTAAAGTCATTTTCTACACCAAAAAATATCCTATTTATAGGTTTTGCTAGAAAGTTTGGAAGAGGCACTTCTTCACCAAAAGGAACAAGTACAACTTTATCAGCTCGCTTCATCTCACCTTTATCAAAAAAGTAAGCAGAGTTTAGATACTTTTCGCCCTCATGAGCCAAAGAGCCAGTTATGATAGCAATTTTTTGTGAGTAAATCTTTAGTATATTTATAATCTCTTCGTTTGTATTTAGATACAAAGGAAAGGCAGTTTCAGGGAAAACTATAACTTTTTTATTGTTTTCTATGGCTTTTTCAATCTCTTTCAAATTTTCATTTACCGTACTTGTTATGAAAGCTTTATCCCATTTTGTTTTTTGAGAAACGTCAGTTTGGATTATCTCTAAATCTAAAGGAAATGGTGCAATTTCATTTTTGATGCTAAAATCGATACTTAAAATAAAAAATATAATACAAAGATATTTTTTGGCTCCTTTTAGATTTTGTATTAGCAAAACGCCAAGCATAAAAGAAGCTACATGTAAAGGTGTTAAACCAAAAGGTGTGTACATAAAAGGAAGTTCAAAATGAAACCAGTTAAACCCAAAAGGGGCGATTTGAGAAAGAAGTAAAAGTGCACCAACTCTTATAAAAGGTGACTTTGATATAAGTGAAGGAACTAAAAATAAAATACCAAAAATAAGCCCAACGCCGAGTATCACAAATGGAATCATCCAGGTTAACTCATAAAACCTAAAGCTAAGTCCCATCCAGTAAAACCAAAATAATCCTATGAAAAACCCACTAAAAAACCAAGTAAGTTTTTCCGAGTTAAAAAGTAGATAAAAACCAACAAAAACTGCACTTACATGTAAGGCAAAATTTGTTACACCAAAGTAATCCAAATATATAAAAGCAGATAAAAAAAGTGCAATAAAAAAGGCTTTTATTATCTTTGAAGTGCTAGAATACTTGGTTAAATTTTTTTTATTAAAGGACTTATATGGCTGAGGGAAATTTTTTAGCATCTATTCTTCCTATAGTTGTACTATTTGCAATTTTTTACTTTTTGGTAATTATGCCACAACAACGACAAGCAAAAGCTCACAAGTTAATGCTTTCGGAACTCAAAAAAGGCGATAAAATCGTCACAAGAGGCGGTCTTATCGGTGAGATCGTTAGTGTTGAGGAGAATTTTATCAAAGTTGCACTTAATAATGATACAACTGTAAAAATTATTAGGGAGTTCATCGAGAAGAAGATAGATGAGTAGTAAGAGCAGTTTTTTTAACTATAGATTAGTTATTTTTTTTATTGCTACAATATTTGGCATTGTTTTTACGATGCCAACGTTGCTACAAAGCGAAAAAGGTGCCAAGGTTACATTAGGACTTGACTTACAAGGTGGACTTTATATGCTTCTTGGTGTACAAACTGATGAGGCTATAAACTCAAAAATAAAATCAATTGCTTCAAGTATTAAATATTATACAGATACAAATAGTATCGTTATAGACAAATTAAGTGTTGATAAAGATGTTGCGACTTTCACTCTTTTAGATAAAGATGAAGAGAGCAATGTTGACAAAATGCTTAGTGAAATAACAGGACTTGTTGTAAATAAAAACAATCTTTCTTATACTTTAACGCTCAATGAAAGTGAAAAAGCATTGACTAAAACATACGCAGTTTCACAAGCTATCGAGACTATAAGAAACAGACTTGACCAGTTTGGCTTAGCAGAGCCAAGTGTTTCAAAACAAGGCGAAGATCAAATTGCCGTTGAAATTCCAGGGGTTAAAACTCAAGAAGAAGAGCAACGAGCAAGAGATTTGATAGCAAAAGCTGCACATTTACAACTTATGGCAGTGGATGAAGATAGAGCTCATCTTGCAAATAGGATGAGTAACGAAGAAGCTGCACTTTATGGAAGCGTTATATATCCAGATGTAAAAGATCCGTCTGTAAAATATATAGTAAAAGCAGTTCCAGTTCTTGATGGTTCAATGCTAACAGATGCAAGAGTTGGTTATGATGAGTACAACAGACCACTTATAAACTTTACACTAAATTCCCAAGGAGCTAGAATCTTTGGAGATTTTACAGGTAAAAATATAAACAAAAGACTTGCAATTGTATTAGATAACGTTGTATATTCTGCACCAAATATAAAAGATAGAATAGGTGGAGGAAGTGGACAAATTAGTGGTTCATACACAGTTGCTGAAGCAGGCGACTTAGCGATTGCTCTAAGAAGTGGAGCGCTCTTGGCTCCTGTTACTATGCTTGAGAAAAAAAGTATAGGACCATCTTTGGGAGCTGAAAGTGTTGAATCAAGCTTAATCACATTAGTTTTTGGATTTGTTCTAATAGCTATATTTATGGTATTTTACTACCGTTTAGCTGGACTTATAGCAACAGCAGCTCTTCTTTCAAATCTTATAATCCTTGTTGCACTGCTTGCAGTCTTTGGAGCAACTCTAACGCTTCCTGGTATGGCAGGAATTATACTATCTGTCGCCATGGGAATTGATGCAAACGTTATCATAAACGAGCGGATAAGAGAACTTTTGCGCGAAGGTGTTGGTATAAGAAAAGCGATAGAAAAAGGATATGAAAATGCCCTAACTGCTATCGTTGACTCAAACTTAACAACAATCATAGTTGCAGTTGTTTTATATATTTACGGAACAGGACCGATTAAAGGGTTTGCAGTTACATTATCTCTTGGAGTTTTCATATCTATGCTTACAGCGATTCTTGGAACAAGAGGTGCTTATGAGTGGCTTTATACAAAAATTGAAAAAAGTAAAAATCTAAATCTTTGGTTTGGCATGAATAAAGGGAGAAATTAATGGAGTTTTTCGGTCAACATAAAATTTATGGTTTTATGAAAATAAGCAAATTAATGGCTGCCATATCCATTGTATTTGCGATTATATCTATAGTTTTACTTTTAACAAGAGGACTAAATTATGGTATCGATTTTGCTGGTGGAACAGTTGCGCAAGTAAAATATACCTCAGCTGCTCCTATTGATGAGATTAGAAAATTAACAAGCGAAGATCCATTTTTTCATGGTGCAACTGTAACAAAGGTAGATTCAGACAATGAAGTATCTATAAAATTTGCAGGAAGCACAGAAGATATAGGACATGACGTAGGTGATAGAGTATCAAACCTCTTAAAAGGAACTGGCGATTTTGAAATTAGACAAGTAAATATGGTTGGTCCAAAAGTTGGAGATGAATTACGTAAAAAAGGCTTAATGTCTATCGTAGTTTCATTAGCTGCTATTTTAATTTATATAGCAGTTAGATTTGAGTGGAGATTTGGACTTGCAGCTGTTATATCAGAATTTCACGATGTATTTTTAATTATCGGCGTTATCTCATTTTTGCAAATAGATGTAAATTTGGAAATTTTGGCAGCAGTTTTAACGCTTTTGGCGTACTCTCTTAACGATACTATCGTTGTTTTTGATAGAATTAGGGATGAGTTTAAACAGACAAAGCTAACTGATTTATCAAAAATCATAGATATTTCAGTATCTAAGACACTTTCACGAACCATATTGACATCTCTTGCAACCTTGCTTGTTGTTTTGGCACTTCTATTTTTTGGCGGTGCATCAATTAGTGGATTTGCACTTACTTTAACCATAGGAATTATTATAGGTACTTATAGTTCTGTTTTTATTGCAGCTCCACTTCTTAAATGGTTGAGATTTGATATAGGTGCTTATAAAGCAAAAATGGCCAGAAAAGAGAAAGCAAGATTAGATAAAGAAAAAATGCGTGCACAGTATGAAAGAGGAGTCCTTTAAGGAGTTATCATGGATTGGGGAAAGGTAATTTATATATTTTTTGCTCTCATGAGCTTGACTACAACCGCTGGATTTTTGTATGAACACAATGTTATAGCTCTTTTTGTAGCAGCAAGTGTAAATCTCATATCAACTTTTATAAAGATTGGTGTTAGAAACATTCTCTCAGCCGAACTTTTCGCAAGTTCTTTAGTTGCTGATCTGCACCTTATACCAGCTTTTATAATTATGACAGTTGGTGGAAATATGACAATGGTTATAGCTTTAGCGATTGGAGCGATTATAGCAAACATTTTCTCTTTAGCTTTAGTTGTTGTAGAAGCTTATAAAACAAGAGATGATTTTTAATTTTTAGGATTTTAACTAAATGGAATACTTAGCATCAAAGATTGAAGAAAAATGGCAAAAAAAATGGCAAGAAAGTGCAGTTTTTGAGCCAAAAGATGATTTAACAAAACCAAAAAAATATATACTAAGCATGTTTCCATATCCAAGCGGAAGAATACATATGGGGCATGTAAGAAACTACACTATAAGTGATGCAATAGCAAGACATTATAGAAAAAAAGATTTTAACGTTTTGCATCCTATTGGCTGGGACTCTTTTGGTATGCCTGCAGAAAATGCTGCCATAAAACACAAGGTTCATCCAAAAAAATGGACTTACGAAAACATTGACTACATGAGAGGAGAATTAGCCTCTTTGGGACTCTCTTTTTAAAAAACAAGAGAGTTTGCAAAAAGTGACAATCTTTATACAAAACATGAACAAAAGATTTTTATCGATATGTATAAACACGGTCTTGTTTACAATAAAAGTGAACTTCTTAACTGGTGCAACAGTTGTCAAACTGTTTTAGCAAATGAGAAAGTTGAAGAT
>JBKECC010000063.1:0-4255 GCA_047974135.1 Campylobacteraceae bacterium
TTTTTGCTTTCTCTTCACTTAGAGATAATTTTTTTGAAAATATATCTTCTAAATCATCAACAGAATATACATGTACATTTTCTTGTTCGCTTGGCTATATATCTCTTGGAACTGCTATATAAAAAAAATATCTTTCATATTCTCTTTTTTCAATCATGCTATTTGTTATGATTGTATGAGGTGCACTTGTTGCACTAAAAACCAATCTATACTTATTTATCAACTCTTTTAAATCAAAAAAAGATGCTGTTTTTATTGGTGTGCCAAATTTTTCCTCTAATTCGCAAGCGTCTTTTTCACTTCTATTTACCAAGATAATATCTGCATTGTTGTTTAAAAGATGTTTTATAGCAAGTTCACTCATCTCGCCAGCTCCAACAACAACTGCTGTTACACCCTCCAAACTCCCCAACAACTCTTTTGCCTTTGCAACTGCAACACTTGAAACTGAAACTGGATTTTTTGATATGTCTGTGCTACTTCTAACAGCTGCAGCACACCTAAAACAGTGGTGCATAGCACGGCTTAATTTTTGAGCACAGAAATTGTTTTCATAAGAGAATTTATAAGCGTCTTTTAACTGTCCTGCGATTTGTGTTTCGCCAACAACTAAGCTATCAAGTGATGAGCCAACAGAAAAAAGATGGTGAATAGCACCATTTCCCTCATATATATCTGCTCTATTTTCAAGTTCTTCTTTATCAATGCTTGAAACGTGAGACAAGGTTCTTAACATAAAATCTAAAGTATTTTCACACTCTTTCACGCTTGAAATAATTTCAAATCTGTTACATGTAGAAAGAACAATAACTTCGTTTATCCCCTCGTGTGAGATAAGCATTTTTTGAAAACTTCTTAATTTTTCCTCGTTTGAGAAAGAGAGTCTTTCTCTTATCTTTATATCAGTATTTTTATGCGTAAAACTGATTGTCATATACTGCATTAAAAATTCCTATCTATCATAGATATGATTACCTTGTTTAAGCCTTCTATATTGTACTTTTCAATAGCTTTTAGTGCTTCTTTTCCCAAAACTCTTGCTTCGTTTATGCACATTTCTATAACACCATACTTTTGCATTGTGCTTTTTATCCATAAACCATCATTAGCATTTAACTCTTTTTTGTAAAGTGAAAGAAGTTTTTGCTTCTCTTTTTCGTCACATTTTTTATACATGTAAATATAAGGAAGTGTTGCTTTTCCCTCTTTAAAATCACTCAAAGCTGGTTTTCCAAGAGTTGCTTCATCTTCTGTTACATCTAAAATATCATCAATTATCTGAAAAGCAAGTCCCAAGTTTTTGCCATAAAGTGCAAAATCTTTTTCATCAAGCTTTGCCAAAATTGCAGCACTTTTAGCACTTGCTTCAATCAAAGAGGCAGTTTTTTGATAAATCATTTGCATGTATTTATCTTTATCATCATTAAAGTTTTTTGATAATTCTATATCGTTTAATTCGCCAATTGCAAGTTGTGCAACCGCGTAAGATATACACTGTGCAACCGCGTTTTGCATTGAAGAGAGTTTAGAAAAGCCATAAGAGTATAGGATATCTCCCATCATAATGGCATTTTTATCACCAAACTTTTTATTGAAAGATGTTTTTCCTCTTCTTGTATCAGCCTCATCTATAACATCATCATGAAGCAAACTTGCAGCATGAATAAGTTCAACAATGGCAGCAAGTTTTACTGAATCTTCTTCTTTTTTTGCTATGTTTAGTATAAGCTTCGAGCGAAGCATCTTTCCTGTTGGAACGTTTTTATAAAGATTATAAACATTCTCACACCCAAGTTCATTTATGAACTCGTCCATCAACAAAGGCACTTTTTCTAACACTAAAATCCTTAAAAATTACTCATGTTTTGTTAAGACGTCACTGACAAAGTTGATATAAAAATCGTTTTTTCCATTTTCCATAAAATCTAAATTTTCATATATTTTTTGTCTAATTTTTGTGTAAATTTCATCTCCATATTGCTCATAAAGTAACTCTTCCATGGCTATAAACTGCTCTATTTTAGATTCAAGCACTTCACTAACAATATTTTGATTTGCATGAAAAATCATATCATAAAACTTTAGTCTTGGACTACTAGTTAAGATATCATCTTCATCAATTTCTAACATCTGTTTCCTTTAAAAAGCAAAGATTATAACACACGAAATCTTGTTTAAACTAAAATCAAAAAACAATATATAAAATCGTTAGGTATATTAAACCAAAAAAGATATAATATTTTCTCATATCAACTCTCTTAAAAACAAAATATTCCAACCAATTCTTAGTTACCTGATAAGAATACTTGACTTTTATCTTTTCTTTTTGCTATACTTCACAAAAATTTACAAGGAAGCTTAATGAAACCAAAAACGTTAGCGATTCATGAAGGTTATAACAAAGATACAAACGGCACGATGGCTGTTCCTATATATCAAACAACTGCATATGATTTTGGCTCTGCTGAAACTGCGGCAAATCGTTTTGCTCTTAGAGAACTCGGACCAATTTACACAAGATTAAACAATCCAACAACTGAAGTTTTAGAATCAAGAATCACTGCTTTGGAAAATGGTGGTGGAGCAATCGCTACTGCAAGTGGACAAGCAGCGTCATTTTACGCTGTTGCAAATGTTGCAGAAGCTGGCGACAACATCATCATAGCAAAAAAGATATATGGTGGCTCGATAACACTTTTAACTCACACTATAAAAAGGTTTGGCATTGAAGCTAGAGTTTTTGATAGCGATAGTGGCGATGATTTAGAAAAACTTATAGATAGCAAAACAAAAGCTATCTATTTTGAAACACTTTCAAACCCACAAATAGCCATTCCAAATATAGAAAAAATCGTTCAAATTGCACAAAAATATAAAATACTAACCATAGCAGACAACACAGTTGCGACTCCTGCGATTTTTAAACCGTTAAATTACGGCGTTGATGTTGTAGTTCATAGTGCAAGCAAATACATAAGTGGCAATGGAACTGCTATCGGTGGGCTTGTAGTTGAGAGAAAAGGTTTGAATGACTTTTTAAAAGATAACCCAAGATATAAACACTTTAACGAGCCAGATGAGAGTTATCATGGTCTTATTTACACAACTCTTTCACTTCCTATATTTACTTTAAGAGTTAGACTCTCTTTGATTCGTGATATTGGTGCAGTTATAAGCCCATTTAATAGTTGGCTTTTGATACAAGGGTTAGAGACTTTACATGTAAGAGTTAAAGAGCATTCAAGTAACGCTTTAAAAGTAGCAGAATTTCTTAAAAATCACCCGAAAGTAAAAGCTGTAAATTATCCAGCATTAAAAGGTGATGCGTTTTATAAAAGAAGTCAAAAATACTTTAAAGATGGTATGTCTTCAGGACTTATAAGCTTTGAAGTTGAAAGCTTTGAAAAAGCAAAGCAAGTCTTAAATGATACAAAAATCTTTAGCGTTGTAGTAAATATAGGTGATTCAAAATCTATCATAACTCACTCAGCAAGCACAACTCATCAACAAGTTCCAGTTCATGAACTTTTAGAACAAGGCGTTAAACCAAATCTTGTTAGACTTAGTATTGGACTTGAAGATAGTGATGATTTGATAGAAGATTTAAAACAAGCATTGGAGAAAAACTAATGGCATTCATAACAACAAAAGGAGTTTACGGCTTGGCGGCTATGTATGAGCTCTCTTGTGGCGATGGAGTTACTCCCATGCAAATCAAAAACATCGCAACAAAGGCAAATATTCCGTACAACTACCTAGAACAACTTTTAAACCAGCTTCGTCGTGCTGGACTTATAAATAGTGTTCGTGGAGCAAAAGGCGGAGATTTACTTGCCAACACGCCTGATAAGATGTTGAGTTATGATATTTTAGTTGCTGTTGAAGGAGAGCTTTTATTTGCAGATTATACGTTAGAAAATAAAGTTTTAGGGCTGTTTTTTGAAGATGTTCAAAAAAATATAGAAAAAATCTTAAAAACACCTCTTTCAGATTTTAACAAATACGAAAGTATTTTGCTTGACGCATTAAATTACTCAATTTAAGGAGAGAAAAATGAAAATTATAGAAAATTACGCAGATTTGATAGGCAACACACCACTTGTAAAATTAAACAAAATCTCAAAAGAGACAGGAACAACTTTTCTAGCTAAAGCAGAGCTTTTAAATCCATCTGGTTCAGTAAAAGATAGAATTTCAAAAGCGATGATTGAAGATGGATTTGCTAAAAAATTGATAAACAAAGATAGCGTTATCA
>JBKECC010000067.1:0-4799 GCA_047974135.1 Campylobacteraceae bacterium
CAGCAACTCCACAAGAAGCTTACGATATGACGATTGAAGCCATAAAACTATCTCGTTTATTTGAGACTATAGTTATGCTTCGTCCTGTTATGAGAGTTTGCCACGCAAGAGAGATTTGCGAAGTTAGTGAAAATCATGAGTTTAAAAAAATAGGTGGAAACTTCAAAAAAGAGGCCACTCGCTGGGCTGCTGTTCCAAGAGCTACAAGATTTATTCAAGGAGTTGAACAGTTAAAAAGAGTAAAAAATTTAGAAGATTTTAACTATGAAAATTACATCTTACCAAAGCTTAAAAGCTTAAATGGAAACAAGGTTCTATGTTTAACAAGTGGAACTGGTGATGGTTATGTTAAAGAGTGTGTAAAAGAGTTAAATTTAAAAGTTGATATATTAAAGTTTGATATGCCTTACCCTCTTCCAAAAGAAAAGATAGAAAAATTGTTTGAAAATTACGAAAAAGTTATAGTTTTTGAAGAGAGTTACCCATGTATCGAGGAGCAGTTAAATAGCGAAAAAATGCATGGAAAACTTGATAATACTGTTCATTTGATAGATGAATTTTCAAAAGATAAAGTTTTAAATGCTTTTAAAAATGCTGGGGTTTATAAAGAGAAAAATATCTATAAAAACGCTCCGTATAGCCAAAAAATTGCTCCACGTCCTCCAAACTTGTGTCCTGGCTGTCCGCACAGAGACCTGTTTTTTGCAATCAAAAAAACTTTTAGAGATAAAAGCTCTATATTTTCTTCAGACATTGGTTGTTACACATTGGGATTAAATCAAAATGCTATTGATTCGTATCTTTGCATGGGAGCAAGTATCTCGATGGCAAGTGGTTATAGTATAGCTGAACCTAACAAAACAGTTGTTGCAACTCTTGGCGATAGTACATTTTTACACTCTGGTATTGCTCCACTTGTAAATGCTGTATATCAAAACCATAAATTCATTTTGATTATTTTAGATAATTCAACAACAGCGATGACAGGGCGTCAAACAACGCCTGAGAGAGCAAATCCTACTATGATTGATATCAAAAAAATCGTTGAAGGTTGTGGAGTTACATGTATGGAATATATCTACAAACCAGATATAAAAGATACTATAAACTTCACAAAAGAGTTAAAAAAAGCATATGAAAGCGCAAACTCTCCTGTGGTTGCAGTAGTTAGAGAGTTTTGTATACTTGATAGAGTTCGTTCCGATGAGCTTTTGCCAAAACAACAAGTGGTAGTTAATCAAGACAAGTGTACATCATGTGAAATTTGTATCACAAAGTATAACTGTCCGGCATTTTTTTACAATGAAAATGAAAAAGTTGAGATTGATCCATTTTTATGTATAGGTTGTACAGCTTGTGTTGATGGACTTTGTCCAACTAACTCGTTTGAACTAGCAGGAGCAAATTCATGAATTATCAAGTAGTAATTGCGGGCTTTGGCGGTCAAGGAGTTGTATTTTTAGTTAAAGTTTTAAGTATAGCAGCAAGTCTTAAAAATCAAAAATGTTTAGGAACAGAAAACCATGGAATGAGCCAAAGAGGCGGAGCTGTTTCATGTTATGTTAAAATCGGAGATTTTAGTGCACCAGCAATTGATGAAGCGCAAGCTGACTTACTTATTGCACTTGAAGGTGATGAAGGTTTAAGAAATATACAATTTTTAAAACCAAACAGTGGTGTTATAGTGGTAAATAGTGATGAAAAATTTCCACGATTAGACTATGAAGTAGTAAGAATAAATGCTTTCTCAAAAGCAGAAAATAGAGAGTTTCCAATACAAGCTTTAAATGTTTATATGTTAGGGGTTGTTATAGCTAAAGTTAAAAATTTTCCATATACTCAAGCTGAGATTGAAGAGGCTATAAAAGTGATGAATAAAAAAGTTGCAAATGAAAATATTTCAGTACTTCATCAAGCCATAAATGATGCAAACAAGGAGATAAAATGATCTATTCATATGAAGAGTCGCTTCCAAGAGAAAAACTTACAGAACTCCAAACAAAAAGACTAAAAGATACGCTTCTTAGAGTTTATCAAAATGTACCATTTTATAAGAAAAAATTTGATGATATGGGTATAAATATCTACGATATAAAAAGTATTGAAGATATAAAGAAACTTCCATTTACAAAAAAACAAGACTTAAGAGATAACTACCCTTTTGGGCTTTTTGCTGTAAATCAAGATGCGATTGTAAGAGTTCATAGCTCGAGTGGAACAACTGGAAAACCAACCGTTGTTGGATACACGCAGTATGATATAGAGCTTTGGAGTGAAGTTATGGCTAGAGTTTTTACTATGGCAGGAGTTACATGTAAAGATTTAGTTCACAACGCTTACGGGTATGGGCTATTTACTGGTGGCCTTGGAGCTCACTATGGGGCAGAAAAAGTTGGAGCGACTATAGTTCCAAGTTCTGCTGGTTTCACGAGTAGACAACTTATGCTAATGAAAGATTTTGGTGCAACTGTTATTACTTCAACACCATCATTTGCACTTCACTTAGCAGAAGCCGCACTTGAAGAGGGTTATGAAATAAAAAAAGATTTTAAACTTCAATGTGGTATTTTTGGAGCAGAGCCAACAAGTAAAGGCTTAAAAGAGGAAGTTGCGAAAAAGTGGGGTATTCATTACTGTGAGATTTATGGACTTTCAGAGATAATAGGACCAGGCGTTTCAAGTAATTGTAAATTTAGTGATGATTTACACATATTTGAAGACCATTTTTACCCAGAAATCATTGATAAAGATGGGAATGTTTTGCCATATGGTTGTGAGGGTGAACTTGTTATAACAACCCTTACAAAACAAGGATTACCAATCATAAGATACAGAACTGGCGATATAAGTTCTCTTGAGATAGCGCCTTGCAGATGTGGAAGAACACATGTTAGAATGAAAAGCGTAACTGGACGTGTGGATGATATGTTAATCATAAATGGTGTAAATGTTTTTCCTTCGCAAGTTGAACATGTTCTCTCATCAATCGAGGGAATCACGCTAAACTATCAAATTATCGCAGATAAAAAAGGTTATTTAGATAAATTTGAGATTGTTGTTGAAGTAAATGATGATATCCCAATGGATAGTATTGGGGCATTAGAGAGTGTTAAAAAGAGAATTCAAGGTGAGATTTTAAGCAATCTATATATCCATGCAAACGTTAAACTTGTTGAGCCAAAAAGTATAGAGCGCTCAATGGGAAAAGCAGTTCGTGTGATTGACAAAAGGAAGTTAAAATGAAATATGCCATTGAACAATTAAGTGTATTTTTGGAAAACAAACCAAAAGAGTTAGCAAATCTATCTTCGATTTTGTCTAAAAATAAAATCAATATAAAATCTATCATGCTCGCCGAATCAACCGATTTTGGCTTGGTTCGTATCATAACAGATGAGCCAAAAAGAGCTAAGGATGTTTTAGATAGTGCAAAAATAGGTGGACGCATAACAACCGTTTTTGGTGTCAGAATCAAAGATGAAGTTGGAACTTTCAATAGAGTAATCACTGAACTTAGCAATGAGAACATAAATATAGTTTACATGTATAGTTTTTATGAAATTAAAAGTGGAGTTTTTATCTTTAGTGTTGACAAAAATGATTTTCAAAAAGCGATAGATACACTTTTTAAAGCTGGTGAAGAGTTGGTAGAGAAAAGCTACTTTCAAAGATAATCAAGGCATGCCTTAAGCCGGGTTCTGTCGTGGATAATCATTTATCTAGGCTTCGCTTCACAGCGAGGCTCGAGCAAAGGGTTAAAATTATGAGACTAAAACCAATCCCTTTTTGCTACAAGTTGGGTTTACAAAGCCACTCTTGTTACCAAAAGTGCTGGTAAGCTCTTACCTTACCGTTTCACCTTTTCCATTTCTGGTAGTTTTCTTTCTGTTGCACTTTCCCTTAGGTTACCCTAGCCATCCGTTAGATGGAACTTTGTCTCATTGTAGCCCGGACTTTCCTCTAAAACGTGAGTGTTTTAGCGATTATCTGTCATACCTTGAAGCGCAAATTATATCTTTTAAAGCTTTAACTTTTACATGTAAAGAGTTAAAAATCACGCTTTTGGCATTCTTTGTAATATAAAATACTGCCAAGCTGGGATTTTCTCGCCATCTTTATTGACACTTTGTGGATAAGTTTTCTCATCGAGAAGTTGCCAATCTCTAAGTACAACTTGTGGAAAAAAAGTATCTGCTCTTCCGTCATAATCAACTATGCTAAGATACAGTCTATCAACTAAAGGTAAAGTAGCATTATAAACCTTCGCTCCACCGATGATAAAAACTTCATCTTCACCGTTTTCTTTAGCAAGATTTAGGGCTTCATCTATATCTTTACATGTAAAAACATTGTCAGCTTTAAAACCACTTTTTGAAAGAACTATAGAAGTGCGATTTGGCAGTGCTTTTCCTATGGATTCAAATGTTTTTCTTCCCATTATGATGTGATGATTTGTAGTTAAATTTTTAAAATGTTTCAAATCCTCAGGTATATGCCAAAGAAGATTATTGTTAAGCCCTATCTGCCATCTTCTTCCAGCAGCAACTATCATAGAAACTCTCATCAGATAGCCACTTCTGCTTTTATGTGTGGATGAGCTTCGTAACCAACCAACTCAAAATCTTCATATTTGAAATCAAAGATATTTTTAACATCTCTGTTTATCTTCATCGTTGGCAATTTATATGGTGTACGACTAAGTTGTAACTCTGCTTGTTCTAAGTGATTTTTATATAAATGTGCATCTCCAAAAGTATGCACAAAATCCCCAAGTTTAAGGTTACAAACCTGTGCAATCA
>JBKECC010000080.1:0-2070 GCA_047974135.1 Campylobacteraceae bacterium
CTTCATTATTTTCCCACACACTCTCATCAAGTTTTAAATTGTGTATCAGTGTTCACATCGCACCATCAAGTAGAAGTACTTTAACTTTTGATTATTTTTCAAATTCTGACATTTTGATCCTAGTGTTTACATGTAAAAAGTAATTTTATCAAATTGTGCTAAAATCAAACCAATTTTAAAAAAATAATGAGGAGAATTTATGGTTTATATACTTATAACAGGAGCAAGTTCAGGCATTGGTTACGCAGCAGCTAAAGAGTTTGCAAAAAGAGGAGAAAATCTCATACTTGTTGCAAGAAGAGAAGAGAGACTTCAAACTCTAAAAGATGAAATTTTTAGCTTAAACAAAGCAGTTGATGTAAAAACTGTAGTTTGTGACCTATCAAATCCAGAAAATGCTCACAAACTTTTTAAAGCAGTTCGTCCTTTACATGTAAAGGCTCTTATAAACAATGCAGGTTTTGGGAATGATGAATATATAGCAGATGTAAAAGTTGAGAAATTAGAAGAGATGATACGTTTAAATATCGAAAGTTTGGTTATTTTGAGCACATTATATGTAAAATCTTATGAAAATGCCGGTCATTCGCAGATTATCAACGTTTCTTCCGTTGTTGGATACAAACTTTTTCCTCAAGCTATTACATACTCTGCAACTAAGTTTTTTGTTAGCGCTTTTACCGAAGGACTAAACTTTGAGTTAAAACAAAGAGGGATGAAACTAAGAGCAAAAGTTTTAGCCCCTGCGATTACAAGAAGCGAATTTGCTGATGTTGCACATCAAAACAAGAGTGTTGACTACTCTAATTCAATGGAAAAATTTCACACAAGCGAAGAGATGGCAAAATTTTTACTTAAACTTCATGATAGCGACAAAACTATCGGTATTGTAAATATTGAAACTTACGAGTTTGAACTAAAAGACAAAATGTATCTATAAACTATTTTGGTGCAAATATCTTGTTTGCACCAAAACAAAATCTATAACTTTGTGATATTTACCTTTATATCTTGAAAAATGGCGCAATTTCCTTTTTGTGACTCATAAAAAGGCGTTATATGATTTGATTTTATATTTCCTGCATATATCACAATCGTATCTTTTTTTAAATCGTCACTCGTTTTAACTAAAAAGCTAGCCTCTCCAAAACGCGACTTTACCATAACTTCGTCATTGTCCCTAAAGCCAACATCTTTTGGAACTACGATTTGTGATTCAACATCAAACTGTGAATTTCTTGCATTTGAAGATTTTTGAAAAACACAGTAAAAATCACCCTCTTCCGTGTCTAAATTCAGTAAATCTTCAAACTCTTCTATAAATATAAATTTGCCACTTTTTGTGTAAAAACCACTTTTATATGGATATTCTTCATATTTTTTACTGATTGGAAAATCACCCTCGTAAGCTACATTTCCATTTAGAGATTCATCGATATACTCTTTTGTTGTTTTGTAATCAATCCCAAAACTATCCATCAAAAACGTTATGAGTTCATACTCGCTTAGTGCATTTTCATTTTCTTTTAAAGTGCTCATGAAGCCTATAAATTCGTGTCCATAGCTATATTTTATATCATCTTTTTCTAAAAAGCTTTTTGCTGGAATGATTAAATTTGCCAATTTTGAAGTTTGATTTACATGTAAACCAAAATATACAACAAACTTTGTCTTTTGCAACTCTTCTATGGCTTTTAGAGATGAAGGCATACTAACAGCGGGATTTGCACCTTGTATGAAAACTAAATCATACTTTGAAAAATCGGCATTAACCAAAGAATCCGTTTTAGTCTCAACGCTAAAAGGATTTTTAAAACCATAAGTGCTGTCACTTAGATAGCCAACTCCATATCCCTCTTTGCCAAAAAATCCCAAAGTTGCTGCAAATGAGTCAATCGCTCTTAAGACTGAGTGCCCAAAGTTGTATCTTTGAACAGCTGCTCCAACTAAAATAGAGACTTTTTTACCTTTTATGATATTTAGTAAATCATCAACTTCTTTTAGTGAAATACCGCATTTTTTGACTAATTTGTCTATTGGCATTGCTTCTATAAATTTTTTATATTCTTT
>JBKECC010000081.1:0-11449 GCA_047974135.1 Campylobacteraceae bacterium
AATTTTAGAGTAAAATATTTTTTTTACTCTTAAATGATAATATTTTAAGTATAATACCTAAAATTAGGGAAAATAGATGAAAATAGATATAGATATAGTACCTCAAAAATCACAAAATTATTCAATTTTTATAGACGAATTAAAAGAGCTAACTCTAAATGCAAAAGTTGCAATTATTACAAATCCAACAGTTGCAAGTTTTCATCTTGAAGATGTAAAAAGTAAAATCGTTGCACGTGAGTTACATGTAGTTACTATCCCAGACGGCGAAGAGTATAAAAATCTTGAAACTATTGAGATGATTTTAAATGAACTTTTTACATGTAGACTTGATAGAAAGTCTGTACTCATTGCTCTTGGTGGCGGAGTTATAGGAGATATGACTGGGTTTGTGGCTTCGATTTACCAAAGAGGTATAGATTTTATACAAATTCCAACAACGCTTTTAGCTCAAGTTGATGCTAGTGTTGGTGGAAAAACAGGTGTAAACAATAGTTTTGGTAAAAACCTTATAGGTTCATTTTATCAGCCAATAGCAGTATATTGTGAAAGCAGGTATTTAAAAACACTACCAAAAAGAGAGTTTAGCGCTGGTATTGCTGAAATTATAAAAATGGCTGTAACTTTTGATAGAGAATTTTTTACTTGGCTAGAGAGTGCTGATTTTAAAAATGATGATGATTTAAGATATGCTATAAAAAAATGTGTAGAGATTAAAGCAAGAGTTGTATCTCTTGATGAAAAAGAGCAGGGAATTAGAGCTGTTTTAAATTATGGACACACTTTTGGGCATGTTATTGAGCATGAAATGGGATATGGAACTTATTTGCATGGCGAAGCTGTTTCTATGGGCATTGTTATGGCAAATGAGTTAGCGCTAAAACTTGGATTTATAAAAAAAGATGATGCAAAAAGAGTGGAAGATTTGCTTAAAAAACATGACTTGCCTACAAGATATAAATTAAAAAATGTTGACAAATTTTATGACGAATTTTTCCTTGATAAAAAAAGCAGTAACGCTAAAATCACCTTTATATTGCCAAACTCTATAGGAAATTATGTGATGAAAAACGATATAGATGAAAAATTAGTAAAAGAGACACTAAGGACGTTCTTATAATGAAAAAAATTATACTTCTTCTTTTTACATGTAACATTATTTTGTTTGCAAACAATACAACTCATCTAAATATATCAAATATAACACATAGCAATATTTTAAGTGGTATAAATAATGACACGGAAGAAATTTTGCGTATGCAAGCAGAAGAAAAACAGCGTATTTTAGATGTAAAAATTAGTGAATTAGTAACAAAAATAAACGATATAGACAATATAAACAAAAACAATGTTTGGGTTGTAAGACATGAAAATTATCAACAATATAACGTTTTAAGCAAAGAGTTAGAGGTAATAGAAAATGAGTTAAGATGGCTTCCTCACAATGCCGATTCAGGAAGATTGCAAGAAAAAATGGATGAGTATTTAAAACAAAAACTCACAGTTGAGAAAAAACTTGAATCACTATCTGAGTTTAAAGATGCTCCTTATTCTGGTCTCTTAAAAGCTCCGGATGTTCCTGAAGTTCCAAAGATAACAAATCCGATAGCTTTGATAAATGGTTACTCATACATAAAACAGTTAAAACAAGAATCTGATGATTATAAAAAATTGATGACAGATTTAGAGGGTCTCATAGGCAGGCTGAAAACAAAAGAGAACCTTCTTTTACAACTTAACAATTTAAGACAAGATGAAAATACTGTAAAAGAGTACAACAAAAATCAAGTAAGTATTAGCGAGTTTAACCAAGCATTTGACATAACCTCAACAGCTTACAATGTGTATGAAAAAAAGATAAATGAATCAATAGACAAAGCAAGTGTTGCCATAAAAGCGCAGATAAAACACGCACTAAGTATCTTAATATCAATCGTTGTTATCATACTTATCTCATTTTTATTAAAGTATCTATTTAAAAAATTTATGACAAATACAGACAATGCATATATAGTAAATAAAGTAATAAACATCTTTAACGTTACTATCATCATTTTAATCTTACTCTTTGCATACATTGACAACATGACTTACATGATTGCCATCCTGGGTGTGGCTTCAGCTGGTGTTGCCATCGCCATGAAAGATATGTTTATGAATGTTCTTGGTTGGATGGTCATCACTTTTGGTGGAAGTTTTAGGGTTGGAGATAGGATAAAAGTACGTAAAGATGGACTTTCATATGTTGGTGATATCATAGATATTTCTTTAATGAGAATCACAATGTATGAAGATGTAACATTAACAACTTACCTGGAAAACAAAAGAAGTGGTAGGATAGTTTTTGTTCCAAACAACTATATATTTACAACACTAATCGCAAACTACACTCATGAGAGTATAAAGACAGTTTGGGATGGGCTTTATATAACTATCACATTTGATTCAAACTATAAAAAAGCTATGTATATTATCAAAGAGATTACAAAAAAATACTCAAAAGGTTATACAGATATAGCAAGAAAACAGTTAAATCTACTCCGCCGTCAGTATAGTTTAAAAAATACAACAGTGGAACCTCGTATATTTTCTTTTATAGAGCCTCACGGACTTACCATACACGTTTGGTTTATGACTAACTCTTACGCTGCTCTTGCTCTTAGAAGTACTATAAGTGGCGAAGTGATTGATGCTATAAATAAAGAGAGCGATATAGTTATAGCATATCCAACGCAAACACTAAACTTAAGACAAGCACCAAAAGTTAGACAGCCAAAAGACCCAGAAGAGGGGATTGACGTAGTTTAATGAGTATGACAAATTTAAAGCAAAAAGTATTTTTTAAAACATTTGGTTGTAGAACAAATATCTACGATACACAAGTGATGATTGAGAAATTAAAAGATTTTGATGTGGTGGATTCTGAAGAGATAGCTGATATTGTTATAGTAAACTCATGCACTGTTACAAATGGTGCAGATAGTGGCGTTAGAAATTATATATCAAAGCAAAACACTCTTGGCAAAAAAGTAATCATAGCAGGATGCGGAGCTTTTAGTAAGGGTGAAGAACTTTTCACAAAGAAAAAAGTTTTTGGAGTTTTAGGACACTCTGAAAAAGAGAATATAAACGAACTTTTGTCCTTTAAAAATCCATTTTTAAAAATGGGCGATTTAAACTCGGTAGATGAAACTATAGTGGCAGACTACCAAGGTAAATGTAAAGCTTTTATAAAAATTCAAGAAGGATGTAACTTTAACTGTAGTTATTGCATCATACCAACGGTGCGTGGGCGAGCAAGAAGTGCGGATGAAGCTAAGATTTTAGAACAGGTTGAAAAACTCTCACTTAATGGCTTTGGAGAGTTTGTTCTAACTGGCACAAATATAGGAAGTTACGGAAGAGACAAAAACACGTCTTTAGGAGATTTACTTAAAAAGATAAGCAATGTAAGAGGTGTTAGACGCGTAAGACTTGGAAGCATTGAACCTATTCAAATTGATGAAAGTTTTAGAGAGATTTTAAAAGAGAGTTGGTTGGAACGTCATTTACATATAGCTCTTCAACACACAAATGAAGAGATGTTGCGTCTTATGAGAAGAAGAAACACTTACAAAAAAGATTTAGAACTTTTTAATGAGTTAGGCGAACTTGGATACGCTCTTGGAACCGATTTTATAGTTGGTCACCCAGGAGAAAGCATGGAGATTTGGCAAGATGCGATAAAAAACTTCTCTAAATTACCAATAACACACATACACGCTTTTTGTTACTCAGTAAGAGGGGGAACATATTCCGCTTCACTACATCCGCAAATAAATGGAAATGTAGCAAAAGAGAGATTGAAAGAGTTAGAAGAGATAGTAAAGGAAAACAACTTTAACTTTAGAAAAAAGCAAAACACTCCCCTTGAAGTTTTAATTGAAGAGGAAAAAAATGGTTATTTTACTGGATATGATCAGTTCTATAACCGCATAAATATAAAATCAAAAAATGATATAACAAAAGAGTGGATTAGTATAAAAGAGTATGATGTAAATATGGAGGGCAATTATGCAACTATTTAAGATTGGAAAATTACAAATTATAGTGATGCTTTTTTGTATTTTGATTTTGCTTTTTATGTATGTTTTTGCAAAAAATAGCCCAAAACCTATCGACTTTTACGCTTATGATAGTTTTGTAACAACTAACGATATAAGTAGTGCAAAGATTTTAGGTGATGAGGTTATTATATATACAAGTAAAGGTACTTATAGCATAGTAAAAGATGCCGTAAATATAAGTGAACTCTCAAAACTAACTCCTATTGAAGTTGAAACAGTAGTGCAAAAAGAGAGTGATTGGTTTTTGATTTTTCTTATGATGGTTGCTCTTTTTGGAGCGTTGTATTATTTCAGAACTAAAAAAACCAAGGTAGAATTTTATCAAAATGAAACTCAAAATAAAAATATAGCAATAGAACAAGACCCACTGGGTAGCTTAAATATATCGCCATCAACTTCAAAGGTAAAATTTAGCGATGTTGCTGGTATTGAAGAAGTTAAAGAGGAGTTAACGGAGATAGTTGACTTTTTGAAAAATCCAAATAAATACCAAAAGATGAATATAAAACTTCCTCGTGGAGTTTTGCTTGTAGGTCCTCCTGGAGTTGGAAAAACACTTGTGGCAAAGGCTGTTGCAGGAGAGGCAAATGTGCCATTTTTTTATCAAAGTGGCGCAAGTTTTGTGCAAATATATGTTGGTATGGGAGCAAAAAGAGTAAGAGAGCTTTTTTCTATTGCAAAAAGAAATGCACCTTCCATCATTTTTATAGATGAGATTGATGCTGTTGGTAAGGCAAGAGGCGGTATGAGAAATGATGAAAGAGAAGCCACGCTAAACCAACTTTTAACAGAAATGGATGGATTTGAAGACAATTCTGGCGTTATAGTAATTGCTGCAACAAATAAGATAGAGATGATTGATGATGCACTTTTACGCTCTGGCAGATTTGATAGACGTGTTTTTATCTCGCTTCCAGATATGCAAGATAGAGTAAAAATTCTTGAGACATACTTAAAAGATAAAAACCATAACATTGACATTAAAAATATAGCAAAAATAACAGTTGGATTTAACGGAGCAGCACTTGCAACTTTAGTAAATGAAGCAGCTATAAATGCTCTTAGAAATGGCAAAAAAATCATAGAAAACGATGACTTTTTAGCAGTTCGCGACAAAGTACTACTTGGAAAAATGAGAGTTATGCAACTTGGCGACAAAGAAAAAGTAGTCCAAGCAACTTATCAAGCAGCAAAGGCACTTTCAGCTTACTGGTTTGAAGTTGAGTTTGATAAAATTTCTTTGATTGGTGACTTTACAAAAGAGTTAGATAAAGAGATAGAGTCAAAATCAGAACTTCTCTCAAAAGTCAAAGTTGCACTCTCTGGCATTGCGATTTTAAAAATAAAATATGGTGAGAGTTACTCAAACTCGGCTGAAGATTTAAACAAGGCAAGAAGAGTGGCTTCTTCAATGGTTGAAAAGTACGCGATGGGTGAAAAACTTTTACCAGTTGCTCACGATATAGAAAAGCTTTTAAGTGATTCGCTTGCTGAAATTGAAAAATTTTTAGAGGGTATGCAAAAACCACTTGAAGATATAACCAAGATTTTAATAGAAGAAGAGAGTCTAACAAAGGCAAAGATAAAAGAGATTTTAAGTGAGTCTTTTTAAAAGTTTACATGTAAAGGACAAAAATTGATAAAGATAGGTATTTTAACTCTTTCTGATCGTGCAAGTGCAGGCATTTACGAAGACATATCAGGTCGCGCTGTGATTGATACATTAAAGGAGTATTTAAAAAGTGAATTTACACCAGTTTATAAAGTTATTCCTGATGACGAAGAAACTATCGAGCAAGAACTTATAAAGATGTGTGATGCTGAAAAGTGTTGCTTGGTTGTAACAACTGGTGGAACAGGGCCAGCCCTGCGTGATGTAACTCCAGAAGCAACTGAGAGGGTTTGTCAAAAGATGATGCCAGGATTTGGCGAACTTATGCGTCAAACAAGCATAAAATATGTTCCAACAGCAATTCTCTCAAGACAGACAGCTGGCATTCGTGGAAATAGTTTAATTGTAAATCTTCCAGGAAAACCAAAGTCCATTCGTGAGTGTTTAGACGCTGTATTTCCTGCTATTCCATACTGTATAGATTTGATTGAAGGTCCATTTTTAGAGTGCAACGAAAATGTTATAAAAGCTTTTCGCCCAAAGAAATAGTTTACATGAGAGCCATAAAAAAGAACAATTTCTTGTCCTTTTTGGGCTCGGAACCAAAAACGCCTTGTGTATTTATGTACGGCGTGCAAAGAACTATGAAATTTTTTACATGTAAAGATTATTTTGCATTACAAAAAATACGAATTTTATTTATCTTATCTTCTAGGGTAATTTTATCTTTTGAAAACTCTATAAAATCCAAAGAGGTAGCATAGCCGCTTTGGTATAAGCTTTTAAGGTTTATTATTTCATCAAGAAATGGATGAGAAAGATTTACTAAATCTAAATTTTGCAGTTTTAAGATTATCTTTTTTCCTGAAAGTTCCCAAGTGTAGTTTGTGTTTTCTTTATATATAACTTCATCTTGCAGGTTTAAAAATTTTATCTTCACAAAGCCAGAACTGGTTGCTTTACCGTTTACATGTAAAGTTTCTGTTGAAATTGATGATATTTTCATTCCACTATTTGTATCCTCAAAAGGTGTTTTGCACTCCCAACTATTTTTTGTTAGGATATTTTTATCTATCTCAACACAATAGACAAAATTACTAAGCAGTAGTAACATTAAAGCAGATATTATTTTCATTAAAATTCTTTTTATAAAGGTTTTTTTGTTTTTTTATACCAGATGTATATTATAGAAAAGATGGTAACTAAAGCAAGTGCAACTACGATGATGTATGATAGATACTCTTTTACTAACTCTTGATTTTCGCCGATTATGAAACCGAGCATAGTTAAAGTAAACATCCATATAGCTGCACCTAAAGTTGTATAAATCATAAATCTTTTTAAATTCATACAAGCAAGTCCAGCAGGTATTGGTATAAACTGTCTAATGCCCGGAACCAATCTTCCATTAAAGGTTGAAATCTCTCCATGTTTTTTGAAAAACTCTTCAACTTTTTCTATATGATGAGGCTTTATAAAAAGATACTTTCCAAATTTTAAAAGAAGATATTTACCAAATCTACGAGCTAAAAAGTAGTTTAACAATGCACCACAAAGAGTTCCACTAACGCTTGTTAACATGATAAGAGTAAAGCTCATTTTTCCCTGCGATGCCAAATATCCAGCGGGAATGATGATGGCTTCACTTGGAAGTGGAAACAGACTACTTTCCAAAAACATGAGAATAAAAATACCAAGATATCCCCATGATTCAATTAGAGCAAGTAACCAATTTATAGAAGATTCAATCAACTCTTTTTCTACTCTTTTTTTTGTTATAAAATATGTAAATTGAGCTAATTATGATAACAACAAAGATGGCAAGTATGACAAATTGTGTTGCGTACTCTTTTGCCAATTCTTGATTTTGCCCTATAAAATATCCAACTAAAGTTAAGGTTAACATCCATATAAAAGAGCCAAGAACGGTGTAAAGTGCAAATTTTCCAAAGTGCATTTTTGCAAGTCCAGCAGGAAGTGATATATAGTGTCTAACTCCTAAAATAAGTCTTCCATTAAAGGTTGAAATCTCTCCGTGTTTATTGAAAAATGCTTCGACTTTTTCTAAATGTTCAGGTTTAAAAAAGAAGTATTTGCCAAATTTTAAAAGCAAAGTTCTTCCAAATTTGTATGCTAAAAAGTAATTTAGCGATGCTCCTGCAAGTGAACCAGCAGTTCCACAAAATAAAACTGCAAATATATTCATCTGTCCTTCATGAACCAAATATCCAGCAGGAATCATAACGATTTCAGACGGAATCGGAACAAAACAGGTGCTTTCAAGTAGCATTAGCACGAAGATACCAAGGTATCCCCATGCTAAAATTGTATCAACAATCCAAGTAATTATCGAGTGTATCATTAAAATGCAGGAACTATAGCGCCTTGATATTTTTCAAGGATAAACGCTTTTACTTCAGGTGATGTTATAGCTTTTACAAGTGCTCTAATTTTTTCACTATTTTCATTTCCCTCTTTTACAACAAGTATGTTTGCATAAGGTGAATCTTTGCTTTCAATAGCTAGTGCATCTTTTGTAGGGTTAAGTCCTGCAGGAAGTGCATAGTTTGTGTTGATAACGGCGATTGTAAAATCGTCTATAACTCGAGGAAGCTGTGCTGCTTCAAGTTCAGTGATTTTAAGATTTTTTGGATTTTCAGTGATGTCCAGTTTTGTTCTTAAACCTTCACTTTTTAGTTTTATAAGTCCAGCAGTTGCTAAAACATCAAGAGCTCTTCCGCCATTTGTTGGGTCATTTGGGATAGCAACTGTATCACCATCTTTTAACTCATCAAGAGATTTGATTTTTTTTGAGTAGATACCCATTGGCTCAATGTGAACATTTGCAACACTTACAAGTTTAGTTCCCTCTTTTTTGTTAAATTCAATGAGGTAAGGTGTGTGTTGGAAGAAGTTTGCGTCAATCTCGCCACTATCAGTTACTTTGTTTGGTATAACATAATCGTTAAACACTTTAACATCAAGTATATATCCATCTTTGTCTAAGATAGGTTTTACAAACTCTAAAATTTCAGCGTGAGGAACAGGGGTTGCTCCAACTTTTATAACTACTTTCTCTTTTGCTGCTTCTTGTGGAACTGAAGCATCTTTTTTTGATGAAGAATCGCTACAACCAACAAATGCTATGGCTGCTGCAACTAGAACCGCATAAATTTTTTTCATACTCTCTCCTTAAATTTTAAAAATTAACCGAAATAATACTATAGCAAAACTTAATTAAATCTATAAGATTTATCAAGTTTAAATTGATTAGTAAAATTTTTACATTAAATCATTAGTGCTTTATTAATTTGTATAATAAATCGCCTATTGATTGAAAACATTGTACTAAAACTATTAAGATAACAACCGTCCAAAATATGTAAATACCGTTAAACCCATAATATCCATAATTCATAGCAACTGCACCAAGTCCACCACCACCAACCGTTCCTGCCATTGCAGAGAAACCAACGATGATTATAAGAGCAAGTGTGATAGAAGATATGATGCTTGGAAATGCTTCAGGAAGTAAAACTCTAAAAATGATTTGAAGTTTACTTGCACCAAAAGATTTTGCTGCTTCAACGATGCTGCTATCCACTTCTTTAAATGCACTCTCTACCATTCTTGCTATAAATGGTGCTGTTCCGATGGTTAGTGGAACAATCATAGCAAGCGTTCCTGTGCTTTTTCCGACTAAAAACTTTGTTAGAGGAAATAGTACGATGATTAAAATGATGAAAGGAAATGAGCGAAAAGTGTTTATAAGAACGTCTAAAATTTTATACATGTAAGGATTTGGTGAAAGACCATTTTTATCTGTGATGATTAAAACTATGGCAAACATAAAGCCTATGATTGAAGCAAGAAGTGTTGAAAGTAAACTCATAGTAAGAGTCTCTAAAAGTGCGTTAAGTAAAACATTTTTCATCTCAAAAGATTTGGTGAAAAAATCTTCAAAAAAAGCCATTTTATATAACCTCCCAAATAAGTTCAGTTTTCTCTTTCAAGTATTTTTTAACTGTTTCAAGATTTCTCTCTTCAACATTTATAACAAGTGAACCAACCGCGTGATTATTTAATTTTTCTATTTTTCCCCAAACGATGCTAAAGTCCATATTTAGCTCTCTAGCCATTCTTGTTATGCTTGGCTCATATGATACTTTGCTTGGAAAAAATATTCTCACATTTACTCCACCTTGAGGTAACTCTTCCTCTTCACCTAAAAATCTTCTCATCTTCTCATCTGGTTTTAAAAATAACCCCTCAATTGTTCCAAGACCTAAAATCTTTCCATGTTCTAAAAGTAGGGCTTTCTCGGCAATTCTTTTTACAACTTCCATCTCATGAGTTACGATGATTATGGTAACCCCAAGAGTTTTGTTTATCTTTTCTAAAAGCTCTAAAATAGACAAAGTTGTATTTGGATCAAGTGCGGAAGTTGCTTCATCACTTAAAAGTATTTTTGGCTCTAACGTTAGTGCGCGAGCTATGGCAACTCTTTGTTTTTGTCCGCCGCTAAGTGCTCTTGGATATTCAAACTTTTTGTTTGTTAAGCCTACAAGATTTAAAAGTTCATCAACTTTTTTGTTAATATCTTCTTTTTTATAGCCCCACATTTTCATAGGAAGAGCTATGTTTTCAAATACATTTTTTTGATTTAAAAGCGAGAAATTTTGAAAAATCATACCAATTTTGCTTCTAAGTTGCGAGAGTTCATCCTCATTTAGACTTTTAACATCTTTGCCAAAAACATTTAAACTTCCCTCGCTATAACCTTCTAAACCGTTGATACAACGAAGTAAGGTTGATTTTCCAGCGCCACTGTGTCCTACTATAGCAAAAATATCTCCAGCATTTACATGTAAACTTATATCGTCTAAGACTTTTTCGCTTCCAAAGTATTTGCTCAAATTTTTTATATCTATCAAAACTAACCTTTTTGATTTGTTATGGTGGCTAACTCTTGCTCAACTTTGTTTAACTTTTCTCTAGCATCATTTAATTGGGCTTGATTTTGCTCCACAACTTCTTTAGGTGCATTTGCTACAAATCTCTCATTTTTTAGCATACCATCAAGCTTTAAAACCTCTTTTTCAAGTTTAACTTTTTGTGCGTTTAAGCGGTTAATGATTGGAGTTAAATCAACGCCTTTAAGAGGTATGTAAACTTCTAAATTATCACAAACATCAAGCACGGCATTTTCAAGTTTTGTTTCTACAAAAGAGATATTTTCAACTTTTCCAAGAAGCTTTATGAAAGGTTTTTCATCTTCACTTAAAGCACCTTGCTTGTTTAGTTTTATAGAAGCATCTTCTATTTTGCCATTAATATCAAGCGTTGCTTTTGCTCTTCTTATGCCTACAATACTTTCAATTATTAAAGAGAATTTCTCTTCAATTTTTTCATCTTGATTTACAGCTTTTGGATAAGGTTTTATCATGATAGAAGTATTATCTTCTAAAGTTGTGTCGCTCAGTTCTTGATAAAGATTTTCTGAGATAAATGGCATATAAGGATGAAGTAATTTCATAGACTCTTTAAATATGCTTCCAAGCTCTTTTACTGAGCTTTTATCAGCCTTACTAAGCTCAATTCCCCAGTCACAAAACTCGCCCCACAAAAAGCGATAAAGAGATGTTGCACCATCGTTAAATCTATAACTTTCTATGTGGCTTCTAACTTCTTTTACACAAGCGTTAAATCTACTATACATGTAAAGACCAAG
>JBKECC010000028.1:0-1657 GCA_047974135.1 Campylobacteraceae bacterium
TATAAAATTAAACTCTTTTGTGTTTTTTAACTCTTCGATATGTTCAAATAACTTCTCTTTTTTTTCATTAAAAAAAGGCTCATTTAAGAGTTTTGCATTTTCAAGTCTGTAGTAAAGTGGCTCAGCTAAATTTCCAAGATTTTCACATAAAAGCGAGTAAAACTGTAGTTGAAAATTTGTTGCATTTTGTGCTTTTTCTAAACTTTGCTCAATGCTAAGGTTTCCACTTTTATAATCTAACACGAGATAAGTATCATCTCTTTTATCTATCCTGTCTACATATCCTTCTAGAATGACGCCATTTTTTTGAGCGGTAAACTTTTCTTCCAATAAAACAACTCTCCACCCTTCTTTATATCTTCTTGCTTCTTCTTCAAAAAACTCTCTTAATTTTAATAGCCAAATATCACATTCCAGTTCAAAATCTATACTATTTTTTCCCATCTCTTTTAAAAGCTCTTTTGCTTTTTTCTCAAAAGCTAACGCATTATTTGCAGGATTTTGAAAAAGTTTTTTTAGCACCTCATGAAGAGTTGTGCCCATATCTTTTGCATTTAACTCATCTGTTGGAATTTGCGCTTCTTGGAAATTTTTTATATATGTAAAATAATATCTTCTTTTGCAATCAAGATAGCATTTTAACCTGCTGTTTGAGAGAGGTTTGTAAAAAAAATCGTGATTTTGTATGATGTTTTCTTGTCTAAAAATGTCTCTATTTTTACCAGCTTTAAAAAGGAGTTTTGTAAATTCATCTTCATCAAAATTTTCCTCTTTTACGCTTAATGTTTTTAAAAACCTTGAAGCAGTTTTTTCCTCATTTACCACACAACTAATCGCTACTTTTTTTGCATTTTTAATAACTCTATCATAAAAAAATCTCTGTAAATCTTCTCTATCATCACTTGTTGGAAGGTTTACATGTAAACGAATTGAGGTAGATAAAAACATATCTTTTTGGCTTCTTTTTGGAACAAAGTCATCATTAAAATCAACGATGATAACTCCATCGTATTTTGCCCCACGACTCTCCAATAGCCCGATGACTGTTACTTTACCACCATTGATATCGTCTATAGTTTTCTCTTTTAAGCGGTTTAAAAATAGTATCAAAACCTCTTCGTATGTTAAATCAACTTTTAAATTTTGTAAAAATTTCTCAAATACAAATAGCGTCTCATCTATCAAATCCTTCTCTGCTTTTGGAGTATTTTCATCTAAAAAACTACTAAGCCAAAGTGTCATTTTTTCAAATTCGCTTTTTACATGTAAAAGATTTTTATCTTCTGTTTTGAGTCCTAATCTCTCAGACCTAAAAACATTTTCAAGCTCATCGTCATTTTTGTATTTTAAAAGTGCATTAAGTTTTTTGTAATATAATGTATTTTTTATAGAAATGCCCATCGCAAAGTTTAAGTTATTTAATGTATCAAGTTCTTTTAGTATAGGTGCAAAATTCTCATCTGGCAAAATGATAGCTATATTTTCTGGCAAAATTCCATCACTTACCATCTGTTCTATCTGGTAAAATACAAAGCCAACTTGTGCTGCTCTTGTGGAAAATGGCTGAAAAGTTATGCTAGTTTTTTCTTCATATAACTTTTTTGATGAGAGTGCTGTTTTTGTGTTTAAGTTACATGTAAAAAGTTCATTGTATTTT
>JBKECC010000061.1:0-3277 GCA_047974135.1 Campylobacteraceae bacterium
TTTCATGATTATTTACCTCCTGTGAAATGTTTTGGCCAAATACCTCCACGACCCGGAGCTATGAAGCCGTTTGGATCGATAGCATCTTATAACTCCTCTGAAAATCTTCTCAATATATTGTTGTTAAAAGAGTAAGTGTTTGATATCTGATCTTGAAAAGCGTGAGCAGCTCTATAATCGCCCCAGCCATTTTCGGCAGCTACATCAATCATCCTCTCCATAAGTTTTCTTACTTTTTGATTGTGTTCTATATCTGTTCTTGAATTTCCAAAACCAAGCATAAAACAAAAAGCTCTATACATCCAAGTTCTTGGGTGTGCAAAAGGTGTTATTTGTGGCTCCATACCTAAATCATGAAATACTTTTATAAATACTTCTTGGGCTCTTAAAAGTTCTTTTCCATCCCTTGGCAAGATAGGTGAAAACCAAACATGACCATCACTTGGCTCTATAGTTTCACCTCTTGTGCTTAGCCAGAAAATCTCCATATTTGGGATGCCCAAAGATACTTTGTGTTTCATTTTTTTAATCTGTTCACTATCAAGTGGAAGATTTACAAATTCTAATTCCTCATAGGAGAAGCCATCTATTTTTGAAAACATTCTTCTAGCTTGTTCTACGTTTGCCCTTACAGCATCTCTGTTTCCATAAAAAGGAATATCAACTTGCCAATAAGGAATCTTATTTTTTAGTGCATAGCCTTGTATCTTCTCTAAATCTGGAAAACCATCTTTTGATGTTAAATAACTTTTTAACTCACTATTCATCGGCTTTCCATGAGGAGGATTTAGTGGACTTCTGTAAAGTGGCCAACCAATAATTGAAGAGTCTTCAAGGTAGTTTAGTATATTTACAACCTCTATCAAATCATCCCTTTTTGGAACTCTGAATTGATAAAGTGCGTAAGCTTCAGGTTTTGGCATCATCCAAAACCCCATCTTTGTTACAATTCCAAAATTTGACTGTGCAAAAAGCCCATCCACGTAAGGTCCATAACCATATTTATTTTCAGCAAATGTTTTTGCATTTGGTAAAGCTCCCATGCCCGTTCTCATCACTTCACCATTTGGCAAAACTACTTCCATGCCACAGTGTGAGCCAAAATGGTCTCTAAAGTTACCAACTAAATATCCCCAACCATGATCAAGTGCGTTTCCAACCGGACTTCCCCAGCCAGGGTCTGGTATATCCATCATGACATTTAGTTTGTTTTTTTCTACATAATCAAATAGTTCAAAGTACGAAACGCCAGGTTCAACTATACAAAAGTTTCTTTTATCGTCAACTTCTATGATTTTGTTCATTCTTTTTAAATCAACTACAACATCACCACGTCTGTTTGGTGCTGAAGAGCCATAACCAAGGTTTTTTCCTGTTGAGATTGGAAAGAGTGGAATTTTGTATTTATTTGCGATTTTTACGATTTGTTGAATTTCTTCTGTACTTTTTGGAGCGATAGCCAAAGAAGGTATAGTCTCTTCTGGTTCATCCCAATGAGCTGAGTATGCATCACGGTAGAGAAAAACATCCTCTTCGCTTGTAAAAACCCACTCCTCACCTATTGCTTTTTTAAATTCATTAATGGCAGCATCAAAATCTTTTTTGCTAACATTTGTTGGAAGTAACATTTTTTATCCTTTAACTTATTTTTGGCGCTATAACCCAAGTATGAATTGGTTTATTTAACTCATACTTATCTTTTGAAATACTTGTAAAACTATCCATAGAGCCTATTTTTTGATTTGGTATAGTTTGTAAAACATCAGCTAAAATCTTTACCCAATCACTATCCTTTGAGTTTGAAAACTCTTTTGTCAGGGTTCTTAAAACTGGATATGAGGCATCAAAAGAGTGTAAAATAGTTCCATCTTTTAAAAGTTCATGAGATGATTTAAATATAACTCTCATGCCTTTATCGTTTGCTATTTTTTCTAAAATAAACAGACTCTCAGCGCTGCCAATCCCAATTAAAGTAGTTTTATTTTTAGTAAAACCATCATTTAGAGAGTTGTATAAAGATGTGTTTATGTCGCCAGCAATCTCATGTATAGACTCAGTTTTACCTTTTAAAATATTCACAAAATCCAAAGAAGAAGTGAAATTTTTATCGTAAATAAGGTCAAAATTTTCGATTGGTGGCAATTTCTCATCTTGCCAATTTGCCTTTAGCTTAAAAGGTGCAGAAGATAAAGCTACCGTGCCAATGGCACTTTTGATGAATGTTCGTCTTGACATTTTATTCATGTAAAAACCTTTGTAGTAGTTTTTTGTTTGGGTATAATTTTAAAACAAAATAATCGCGAAAAACTCTCAAAAAAATAAGGGGATATTTTTGATTAAAGCCTTAAAAAAGATTTGGAATAACCATTTTGTAAACAATACAGAAAAAGAGGCGATACTCCACTCTTTGTATTTTGCGGTAGTTGGTATTTCTGGTATAAGTATCATTTATTATGTTCTTTTTTCTGCTCACAACATTGAAAATGTCGGTATTCCTTACTTTACCGGCATAGTTTTTTTGCTTATAAGTTCACTTTTTTTATTTATTTTGCTTAGAAAAAATGCAAATGTTGTAAAAGATATGCGCCAAAGGCTTGATGAGCAAAAAGTTTTAGAGAAATACCACACTGAGATTTTAAACTTTGTACTTGATAATACCGCTGACTGCATTTATTGGTTCAATTTAGAAGGAAAGATAATATATGCAAATAATACGCTTTGCAAAACACTTGGCTACACAAAAACAGAACTTTTAAACTTACATGTATGGGATATAGATAGAGATTTTTATAGCATAGAAAAAGTTGTCATGACAAGAAAAAAACAGAATAATCTTTTCTTGTCTAAATTGCAAAGAAAAAATGGCGAAGAGTTTTTAGCTCAGATAGCCGCAAGTTTTGTATCAAATCATAGTGGAGAGTTTATCTGTGCATTTGCAAGAGATATAAGTGAGCAAAAAAGAAAAGAGGAGATTATACAAACTTCTCTAAAAGAGAAAGAGGTTTTGTTAAAAGAGGTTCACCATAGAGTTAAAAACAATCTTCAAATCATCTCTTCAATCCTCTCCTTACAAAACAGAAGAAATCAAGATGCGGATTCAAAAAAGATGCTTGAAAACGCTGGAAGTAGGATTTATGCTATATCTTTACTTCATGAAATGATTTATAAAAGTGAAAATATAAGCAATGTAAATATGAAAGAGTATTGTGAAAATTTAGTTAAAAATATCAAAAATATTTATGATATACAAGACAATATCGAGATAGTTTTTGATGTA
>JBKECC010000160.1:0-7262 GCA_047974135.1 Campylobacteraceae bacterium
AGTGGAAATCGCCCAGAGTGGATGATGATAACTATGCTTCCAGTTCTTCCACCAGATTTAAGACCACTTGTTGCACTTGATGGTGGAAAATTTGCAGTTTCAGATGTAAATGATTTATATAGAAGAGTAATAAACAGAAACTCAAGACTAAAAAGATTAATAGAACTTGATGCTCCAGATATCATCATAAGAAATGAAAAAAGAATGCTTAAAGAGTCAGTTGATGCTCTTTTCGATAATGGAAGACGTGCAAACGCTGTTAAAGGCTCAAACAAACGTCCATTAAAATCACTTTCTGAAATTATTAAAGGTAAACAAGGACGTTTTCGTCAAAACCTACTTGGTAAAAGGGTTGACTTCTCTGGTCGTTCAGTTATCGTTGTAGGACCAAAACTCAGAATGGATCAATGTGGACTTCCAAAACAGATGGCACTTGAACTATTTAAGCCACATCTTTTAGCAAGACTTGAAGAAAAAGGTTATGCAACAACTGTAAAACAAGCTAAAAAGATGATTGAATCAAAAACAAATGAGGTGTGGGAGTGCTTATCTGAGGTTGTTAAAGACCATCCAATCATGCTTAACCGTGCACCAACGCTTCACAAATTATCAATTCAAGCGTTCCATCCTATACTTGTAGAAGGTAAAGCTATACAACTTCACCCACTAGTTTGTTCCGCATTCAACGCCGACTTCGATGGTGACCAAATGGCTGTTCACGTTCCTCTTTCACAAGAGGCAATTGCAGAGTGCAAAGTTTTGATGCTAAGCTCCATGAACATTCTTTTGCCAGCTTCAGGAAAAGCGGTAACAGTTCCATCACAAGATATGATTTTGGGACTTTACTACCTATCACTAGAAAAACAAAATGCAAAAGGTTCAAATAAAATCTTTGCAAATGTAAATGAAGTTATGATAGCTATTGAGGCTGATGCACTTGAAATACATGCAAAAATAAAAACAAGAGTAGATGATAGAACTATCTTTACAACTGCTGGAAGATTGATATTTAAAAGTGCTATTCCAGATTTCGTTCCTGAAGAGTTATGGAACAGAGTTCTAAAGAAAAAAGATATTGGTGCATTAATTGACTACGTTTATAAAGAAGGTGGATTTGGTATTACTGCATCATTTTTGGATAATTTGAAAAATCTTGGATTTATGTATGCAACAAAAGCTGGTATTTCAATATCAATTGATGATATTATTATCCCTGAAACAAAGAAAAAACATATAGATGCTGCAAAGAAAAAAGTTCGTGAAATTCAACAACAATTCGGTGCTGGACTTTTAACAGAGCAAGAGAGATATAATAAAATCGTTGATATTTGGACAGATACAAACAACTTAGTTGCTGCTGAGATGATGAAGCTTGTAAGAAATGATAAAGACGGATTTAACTCAATTTATATGATGAGTGACTCAGGAGCAAGAGGTAGTGCCGCACAAATTAGACAGCTTGCTGGTATGCGTGGACTTATGGCAAAACCTGATGGTTCTATCATTGAAACTCCAATCGTTTCAAACTTCCGTGAAGGTTTAAACGTTCTTGAGTATTTTATCTCAACACACGGTGCAAGAAAAGGTTTGGCGGATACCGCGTTAAAAACAGCAAATGCTGGTTATTTAACAAGAAAACTGATAGATGTTGCACAAAACGTTAAAGTATCTATGGAAGATTGTGGAACACACGAAGGTGTTGAAATCACAGAAATAAGTGAAAGTGGTGAACTCATAGAGTCACTTGAAGAGAGAACGCTTGGAAGGGTGCTTGCTGAAGATATCATTGACACAGTAACAAACGAAGTAGTTTTCACCGAAGGTACACTAATAGATGAGAAAAAAGCAAAAACTATCGTTGAAGCTGGTATCAAATCTGTAGTTATAAGAACACCTATCACTTGTAAAGCTCCAAAAGGTGTTTGTGCAAAATGTTATGGAATCAACCTTGGTGAAGGTAAACTTGTTAAACCAGGCGAGGCAGTTGGTATTATCTCTGCTCAATCAATTGGTGAGCCAGGAACTCAGCTAACACTTAGAACTTTCCACATTGGTGGTACAGCGTCAACTGAACAACAAGATAGACAAATTATTACAAACAAAGAGGGCTTTGTAAGATTTTATAACCTAAAAACATATACAACAAAAGAGAATAAAACAGTTGTAGCAAATAGAAGAAATGCTGCTGTTTTACTTGTTGAACCTAAAATCAAAGCACCTTTTAAAGGTAAAATAAACGTAGTTACTGAGTATGAAGAAATTGTTGTAAGTATAGAAGGTAAAAATGATACTGCAAGATATGCTTTAAGAAAAAGTGATATAGCAAAAGCAAATGAGCTAGCTGGTGTTAGCGGTAAAGTTGAAGGAAAGTTATATCTTCCATATGAAAATGGTGAAATGGTAGAAGAAAACGAGAGTATCGTTGAAATTATAAAAGAGGGATGGAACGTTCCAAAACGTATCCCATACGCTGCTGATTTAAAAGTAAATGATGGCGATCCTATCGTGCAAAAGATTAAATCTGAAGCTGTTGGTATCGTTAAATTTTATAAATTAAAAGCAGACTTTTTAGAGAGAACAAAAGATTTCAAAAAAGGTGATGTAGTTACTGAAAAAGGTATCTTTGCTGTTGTAGCTGATAAAGATGATAGAGAGGCTATAAGACACTATATACCAAGAAATTCTGTTTTAGAAGTCAATGATAACACTGAAGTTACAAGCGAAGTTTTACTTGCAACTCCAAAAACTGATGAGAAAACAACAATTGCTGAGTGGGATCCATACTCAACTCCAATCATTGCAGAAGATGACGGTAAAGTTACTTTTGAAGATATTGAGCCAGGAACTAGCGCCGTTGAACAATACGATGAGCTAACAGGACAAAGTAGACTTGTTATAAATGAGTATTTGCCATCAGGTATAAAACCAGCACTTATTGTTACAACAAAAAATGGTGAACTTATAAAATATCAATTGGAACCAAAAACAGCGATATTTATCCAAGATGGTGCTGAAATTAGACAAGCAGACTTACTTGCCAGAACTCCAAAAGCTATAGCAAAATCTAAAGATATCACCGGAGGTCTTCCAAGAGTAAGTGAACTTTTTGAAGCAAGACGTCCAAAAAATACTGCTGTTATTGCAGAAATTGATGGTGTTATAAGATTTGGTAAGCCACTTCGCTCAAAAGAAAGAATTATCATAGAAGGAAACAACGGAGCAGTTAGTGAGTATTTAATCGATAAAGCTCAACAAATTCATGTTCATGCAGGTGAGTATGTTCACGCAGGTGAAAGATTAACTGACGGAGTTGCATCAAGCCACGATATATTAAGAATTCTAGGCGAGAAAGCACTTCACTATTATCTAATTAGCGAAATTCAACAAGTTTATCGCAGACAAGGCGTTGCTATCAACGATAAACACATTGAAGTTATTGTTTCTCAAATGTTAAGACAGATTAAAATTGTTGATAGTGGAAATACAAACTTTATTGAAGGCGATTTGGTAAGTAGAAGAAAGTTTAAAGAAGAAAATGAGAGAATCATAAGACTTGGCGGTGAGCCAGCTATTGCTGAACCGGTATTACTTGGTGTTACTCGTGCTGCCATTGGAAGTGATAGTATCATTTCAGCTGCTTCATTCCAAGAAACTACAAAGGTTTTAACAGAAGCAAGTATTGCTGCTAAAACTGATCACTTAGAAGACTTGAAAGAGAACGTAATCCTTGGTCGTACAATTCCTGTTGGAACCGGTATGTATGATGAAGAAAATATGCTTATTAAAGTATTAAACTAAGCAAAAAAAGTCGGGTTAAATTAAGATTAACTTAATTTAACCTTTTTTTAAGCGTGCTTTAAATAGAATTGCACGTATTTTTCTAAAGAGAATATATAAAATTTAAAGGAATTAATGTGCCTACTATTAACCAGTTGGTAAGAAAAGAGCGTGAAAAAGCGGTTTACAAATCTAAATCACCTGCGCTCGTAAAATGTCCACAAAGAAGAGGCGTTTGCACAAGAGTTTATACTACAACTCCTAAAAAACCAAACTCTGCTCTTCGTAAAGTTGCCAAAGTGAGACTCACAAGTGGCTTTGAAGTAATTAGTTATATTGGTGGTGAAGGCCACAACCTACAAGAACACTCAATCGTATTAGTACGTGGTGGTAGGGTAAAAGACTTACCAGGTGTTAAATATCACATCGTTCGTGGTGCACTTGATACTGCTGGTGTAAACAACAGAAAAGTAAGTAGAAGTAAGTACGGTACAAAAAGACCAAAAGCAAAATAAGTAATTTAATCACAGGTACTATCCATTAAGTTTTGATAGTATTTGAGTAAAATTGCAAAACTCAAACAATTTGAAGGAAAATAATGAGAAGAAGAAAAGCCCCAGTACGTGAAGTACTACCTGATCCGATATACGGAAGTAAAGTAATAACAAAATTTATTAATGCATTAATGTACGATGGTCAAAAAAGTGTTGCTACAAAAATCATGTATGGCACATTAGCATTGATTGAAAAAAAAGGTGACAACAAAGGCATCGAAATATTTAATGCAGCAATTGAAAACGTAAAACCTGTTATGGAAGTAAAAAGCCGCCGTGTTGGTGGTGCTACTTACCAAGTTCCAGTAGAAGTAAGAACTGCTCGTCAACAAGCATTAGCTCTTAGATGGATTATCGCATTTGCAAGAAAAAGAAGTGAAAGAACTATGATTGAAAAACTTGCAAACGAATTGCTTGATGCAGCGAACAGTAGAGGTGCTTCATTTAAGAAAAAAGAAGATACTTATAAAATGGCTGAAGCAAATAAAGCTTTTGCTCACTATCGCTGGTAATAAACAAAATGTGAAAGTGATTTTCTTTACATGTAAAAGTAAAATCGCTTTTCTCTTGCATTTAACAATAAAAGATTATAAAGGAATACTAAATGGCAAGAAAGACCCCTATTGAAAAAGTAAGAAATATAGGTATTGCCGCACACATTGATGCTGGTAAAACCACTACAACAGAAAGAATCCTGTTCTATACAGGTATGTCACATAAAATCGGCGAAGTTCATGATGGTGCAGCTACAACTGACTGGATGGAACAAGAAAAAGAGAGAGGTATTACCATTACTTCTGCTGCTGTTACTTGTACATGGAAAGATCACCAAATCAACGTTATAGATACTCCGGGCCACGTTGACTTCACTATCGAAGTTGAGCGTTCTATGCGTGTTCTTGATGGCGCTGTTGCTGTATTTTGTGCAGTTGGTGGAGTTCAACCACAATCTGAAACAGTTTGGAGACAAGCTAACAAATACCAAGTTCCAAGAATGGTTTATGTAAACAAAATGGACAGAGTTGGTGCTGATTTTTACAACGTAGAAAAACAGATTAAAAATAGATTGAAATCAAATCCAGTTCCTATACAAATACCAATTGGTGCAGAAGAAAACTTTAAAGGCGTTATAGATTTAGTTCAAATGAAAGCTCTTGTTTGGGATGAAGAAGCTGCCATGGGTTCTGCTTATAGAGTTGAAGAGATTCCAGCAAACTTACTTGATAAAGCAAAAGAGTATCACGATAAAATGGTTGAGTCTATTGCTGAAACAAGTGAAGAATTGATGGAAAAATATCTAGGCGGCGAAACTTTAAGCATTGAAGAGATTAAACAAGGTTTAAAAGCTGGTTGTCACGATCTTTCACTTGTTCCTATGGTTTGTGGGACTTCATTTAAAAACAAAGGCGTTCAACCAATGCTTGATGCTGTTGTTGATTACTTACCAAGCCCAGTTGAAGTTCATGCGATTCGTGGTGAATATGAAGATGGAAAAGAAGTTGTAGTTGATTCAACAGATAATGGCGAATTTGCTGGACTTGCATTTAAAATCATGACCGACCCATTTGTTGGACAACTTGCATTCGTTCGTGTTTATCGTGGTGTTTTAGAGAGTGGTAGTTACGCTGTAAATACAACAAAAGGTAAAAAAGAGAGAATCGGACGACTCTTAAGAATGCACGCAAATAAACGTGAAGAGATTAAAGAACTTTATGCTGGTGAAATCGGAACAGTTGTTGGTTTAAAAGATACTCTAACAGGTGATACATTAACAAGTGAAAAAGATAAAGTTATTTTAGAGAGAATGGAATTTCCAAATCCTGTTATCTCTGTTGCAGTTGAACCAAAAACAAAAGCTGACCAAGAAAAAATGGGTATCGCTTTACAAAAGCTTGCTCAAGAAGACCCATCTTTTAGAGTTCAAACAGATGAAGAAAGCGGTCAAACAATCATCGCTGGTATGGGTGAATTACACCTTGAAATCATCGTAGACAGAATGTTAAGAGAGTTCAAAGTTGAAGCTGAAGTTGGACAACCACAAGTTGCTTATCGTGAAACTATTAGAAACTCTGTTAACCAAGAGTATAAATACGCAAAACAATCTGGTGGTCGTGGACAATATGGTCACGTTTATCTTAAAATTGAACCACTTGAACCAGGTTCAGGATATAAATTTGTTAACGATATCAAAGGTGGTGTGGTTCCAAGAGAATACATCCCAGCAGTTGATAAAGGTTGCCAAGAAGCAATGCAAGCAGGTGTTCTTGCTGGCTATCCTGTTGAAGATATTCAAGTTACACTTTATGATGGTAGTTACCACGAAGTTGACTCATCTGAAATGGCATTTAAACTTGCTGCTTCTATGGGCTTTAAAGAGGGTTGTAGAAAAGCAAACCCAATCATTTTAGAGCCAATTATGAAGATTGAAGTTGAAACTCCAGAAGATTATATGGGTGATGTTATCGGTGACTTAAATCGTAGACGTGGACAAATCAACTCTATGGATGATAGAGCTGGACTAAAAGTTGTAAATGCTTTCTGCCCACTTGCTATGATGTTTGGTTATTCAACTGATTTAAGAAGTCAAACTCAAGGTAGAGCAACGTACTCTATGGAATTTGATCATTATCAAGAAGTTCCTAAAAACGTTGCTGAAGAAATTATCAAAAAGAGAAATGGTTAATACTTAAACCATTTACATGTAAAGCCCAAACGAAGTAAAATTTGTTTGGGCTTTTTTTATATCCAATCTGTCCCGATAGCTCAGCTGGATAGAGCATCAGATTCCTAATCTGAAGGCCACGCGTTCGAATCGCGTTCGGGACACCACTTAATCGCTTATATATTTGCATAAATCTTTTAGGTATAATCACTATTTTAGAAAACCTTGGTAAAATATTTCATTACCCACATAGGAGAAAAAACAGTATG
>JBKECC010000011.1:0-15444 GCA_047974135.1 Campylobacteraceae bacterium
AGCACATCAAAACAGCAATAAATAGTGAAAACACAATTAATCCAATAATTCCTTCAATAAAAATACTATACGAAAAAAAGTTATTATATTGCATATATCTAGCAAACATTATTATACTAATGGCGTAAAATATTAGAAGAAGGCTTATGTTTGACATTCCTAAATCTTCTTCTGTGTGTTTTTGTATTTGTCCCTTTTCTTTTTTTAATAATTTCTTATTTTTTATATCTATATTTCTATATTTCACTTTGTTCCTTGATAACAAATATTTTATTCACAACACAAAACTTCCAAAAAGATGCATTACTGACATGATATTTTTAAATGATAGCATAATACATAACTATTAGAACAAAACATATCATATTGAAAGTTTTTGGATTTTAAAAGAATGTGTGATAGTAAATGGCAGAAAGGAAGGGATTCGAACCCTCGGTGAGTTGCCCCACACACGCGTTCCAGGCGTGCTCCTTAAACCACTCGGACACCTTTCTATTGAAGAGTTACATGTAAGTAAATTTGCCATTTTTTTACATGTAAAATATAAAAGAAGCGAAAGTGTATCTTAGATACACTTACCGTTTAATTAACCTTTTTACATGTAAGGATATTTTGTGAAAGTAGTTTTAAGTATAGCAGGCTCAGACAGTGGCGGTGGAGCTGGTATCCAAGCAGATATAAAAACAGCTGAAGCTTTTAACTGTTTTGGAACAACTGCCATAACTGCCTTAACAGCTCAAAACACAAAAGGAGTTAGTGGGGTTTATCCTATAAATCCTGAGTTTGTTTTAAAGCAGATAGAAGCAGTTATGAGCGATTTTGATGTGGCTGCTATAAAAATTGGCATGCTTGGTACAAAAGAGTTAGCAAATACTATAAAAAACGTGATAAAAGATTTTAATAAGCCAATTGTTCTTGACCCAGTTGCCATCACAAGGGCTGGTTCAAAGCTTTTGGATGATGACGCTAAAAATGCTCTGGTTGAACTTTTCTCATATGCGACTATCATTACACCAAATCATTTCGAAGCGGAGTATTTTGGGCTTGATTTTAACAAAAGCACAAAACTTCAAAAAGCAAATTTTTTAATCAAAAATGTTGAAAGCAATAGCAAGTTTGCAGTCGATAGACTATTTTTGAATGGTGTATTTAAAGAGGATTTTAAAACGCCATTTGCACAAAAAGAGAACACTCACGGAACTGGTTGCTCATACTCTATGGCGATTGCTTGCAGTTTGGCTCTTGGATTTAATCTTTTTACTTCTATAAAAAACTCAAAAGAGTATATTTATAAAGCTATAAAAAATGCACCAAATTTAGGAAGGGGAAATGGTCCTATTTGTCACAAGATAAAGTAAATTCCAAAAAATTGTAAAATTCCTAAAATTGCGCCAATTGGTGGAATAACAATAAAGACAATATATAAAATTTTTCCAACAAAAGAGAGTATGTCCCAGTGTCCAAAGGTCCACAAAATGTTATTAAACCAGCAAACCAAAACTACTATCCAGCCTACTATTTGAGCTAAACCTCTCATAAAATCTCCTTATTTGGAAAATTTTATCCATTATACTCCACTTTATAAAATTTATATTTGACTTTAGGCAAGAGATTTTTTTAAAGATAAATACTTAGTTTTGTAATGCTTTCAGCGGTAAAAGATATGTATTTTTAATTTTATTTCACATGTGAATTATAGTGATTTAGTGTGAAATTACGCAGTAACTATCTAAAAAATAAAAGTTATTCACAGATAAAAAATCTGCAAAAAAATATGAATTTTCTCATCTTTTGTCAAAATTTACGCTAAATGATAAAACCTTAAAAGTCCTTAAACTTGGGCTTTTTACGATTTTTGTTATCAAATCGTAGCAAATTCCCTATTTGTGAGCACAACTTGAAATTTTATGTAATTTGTGAAATATTTTTAAAAGTTTTTCACATCTTTTTCACGATGTGAAAGAAAGCTTTAAGGCAAATCTGCTAATAAAAAAAGTGTCCCATTTTTTAGACATTTTAAATTAAAAAATAATAAAAAATCTTTTGTTATAAAAATTAAAGAGTATTTTTAAAGCCCTCTATCTCTTTTTTTAGTTTCACATAGTCATTTTTGTTTTCTTGTATTAGCCTTAATCTATCCTCTTTTATTTTTACAAACTCTTCAATTAGTCTGTCGTAGTTTTTACTCACAAAACTTTTTTTATCTTGCATCATATTTTCAAGTTCGTACATGTAAAAACTTATCTTTAATCTATCTCTTATATCATCAAGTTTTGGCTGATAAATACTAAACTGTGTTGGATTTTCCTCGTAAAGATTTATGGATTTTTCTATCTTTCTCTCCAAAAACGCTATAACAACTTCGGTTGCATTTTGGTAGTTAAACTTCAACGTTGCAGATAAATGTTTAAACTCGCTACTTATTTTTGCATATGAGCTTGCTATCTCGTCATTGTAAGGCTTTAAGATATTTTCATACGTTTTTGAGGCGAACTTTCTTATGTTTGCAAACTGTTTGTCTGATTGCAAAGCTTTTGTTTTTCTCATAATTTCATGAGGTTTTTGCCACTCTTTTATCTTCTCTTCGATGTTTTGAAAAACTTTTGCATTTTCCTCGTTTACCTCTTCTTGGATGGCGTTTAGCGTTCTTAAGTACTGTTTGAACATTTTTCCTATCAAGTCATCATCAAAGAAAAGTTTTTTGTAAACTTCATCAGAATTTATCTTTGGAGCGTCGTAAGAAAACGGTGTAAAACTCTCTTTTTTGCTAAACATTCTATTCGTTTGTTTTGCAAATCTAACCCTCTCGCTTTTACTTACATGTAAAAAGATTTCATTTGCGATTTTCTCCATAATCTCTTCAATCTTTGAAAAAGATTCGTTTAAAGCCTTTGCAAAGCGTTTTTTCAACTCTTCAAATTTTGCTCCAGCCTCTTTTTCAAAAGTTATCAAGATATTTTCTAGCTCAGTAAATACACCCAAAATCTTATCTTCTTGTTCGATGAGAGTTGTTGCCATATTTTCTATATCTTTTGTTATGGCAAAGTCTCTTGAAGTCGTTGCTATAGGCTGAATCTCATTATATATAAACTCCAAAACTGCTTCTATATTTGACTCTTTTAAAAGGGCAGCATTTTTTGTTGTGTCTATGGAAGTTATATCTTGCTTTTGGGACAAAAAGGCGTTTGTAAACTTTTCTAGCAACTCTTTTTTTATTTCGAAGTTTGCCTCTTTTATATTTTTTTGTAGTTCTAAAATATCTTTTTCAAGACTGCTTTCAAGCATTACATCTATTTGATTTGAGCGCGATTTTAACGCATCTCTTGCGCTTATTGGTATAACTTCACTAAAGTACTTTTTAAAAGCGTTTTTTACGTAATTTGTCGTCTCTTCTATCTGTTCAGGCGTAAATTTATCTTTTTGATTTAAAACGCAAAGAGATTTATTTTGATAAGCGTTCATATACTCTTCTAAAACTTCCGCTTCACTCATCTTGCCTGCATTGTCGATGAGTGTTAGCCAAATGATTCCATCAACCTCTTTTAGCACTTTCTCAGTTACTTCTGTATCGCTACTTGATTGGGAGTTTAAGCCCGGAGTATCAACAAAAACAACATCTCTTAAAAGCGGGAGTGGTGCAAAAAGCGTTAAATACTCAACATCTTCAACTTCACCTCTTTGGTCTGTAAAGTTTGCTATATTTTCTATCGAGTAAAAGGCTTCTCTTCCATCTTTGTACTTTACTTGCATGGAGTAATCATCCGCGTATCTTATATAGTTTACCTTTGAAGTTACCGGAGTTATGCCTGTTGGAAGTATATTTTTTGATAAAAGAGCGTTTAAAAATGTTGATTTTCCACTTGAAAATTGTCCAGTGATTGCAACTTTCATAGGCTCGCTTGAGCGTTGTTTTAGTTTGTTTATGGCTTCTATGAGTTCGTTTGAAGGGAGCATGTCGTGAAAAAGAAAAACACTGCTTGCTTTTGTTATGAGTTTTAAAATACCGCTTTTTGCTTCAACCTCTTTTTTGTCAAAGTTTTTAAACTCTTCTATAAATTCTCTAAATAATCCGCTCATTCTTTTATCCCAAAATTTTCAAGATTTTCTTTTATAACTGTTAAGTTTTCCATCTTTACATGTAAAGCTAAAGCTCGTCTTTTAGCCTCTTCTACATTTTTTGAGATGAGGTTTATCTGCTTTTGTAAGTTTTCTATCTCTTCTTTCATAATGTTTTTTGTAAGGTTTAATGGCTCGCTATTTTTTACTTCAAACTCATCTAAAAAGTTACTATTTAGGCTTGTTAGCACAACTTTTAAATCTTCGTAAAGCTTAACAAAGGCACTTTTTAAAGCCTCTTCAAGATTTTGTGCAAATTCGTCAAGTGTATTTTTTGAAGTTTTTTTAACTAACTCCGTGACGTTTGTTATAAGCACTGAAAAGTTTGTGTTTATATTTTTTGAGTGCATAGCAAAAAACTCTTTTACATCAAACTTTGAAGCGGTACTTTCTAGCTCCAACCCTTCAAAAAGGAGGAAAAGTTTTTCTTGAGAATTTTGTGATTTTTTTGAAAAACTAAATCTATAATCGCGTATCAAATCCAAAATGCCATCTTTTATGCCACTATCAACAAAGTAGGTAATTCTCTCGTTTGTAGGCTTTTTTTTGTTTTTATTTAACTCGTACTTCACATCGTCATATACTCTGTTAAAAATCTTTGTCTTTAGTGAATTTACTCTTTGGTCAAGTTCAAGTAGCAGTGAGCTAGAAAAGGCTTTTAACTCATCTTTATATGTTTTTACATGTAAAAGCAGTTTATCTATCTCTTGTTCTTTTTTGGAGTTTTCTTCTCCTCTTTTTTCTATCTCGTATTTCAACTCATCGGTTGATTTTAAAAGATTTTCGCTCTCACTTTTGTAAGCTTTTAAGCTTTCGTTTGTGCTTATATATAAACTTTTTGCATTTGAAAGGATTAAAAGATTTGCTTTTGGTGAATCTTCGCCAAACAAGACATCATTTAAATATCGCTCAATTTCAAAAATTCCCGTTTTCTCTTCTGTAAAACCAAGCTTTAAAGCCTTATCTCCTTCACTCATTCTGTGCATGAGAGCTAATTTTCCAGCAACTGGGATGAACTCTAGTTTTTCAAGGATTGAGCTTAAAAGTGCACCTTTATTGTTTTTTTCTAATTGCTTTTTGATGCTTAGTTTTGTGTAGTTTATAACCTCTTTTAATTCGTTTTCGCTTATGGCATCAATTCTTGTTAGAACCACTAAAAGCCTTGAAATGCCTTGATAGGTAAGTGCATCTATGATAAATTCTATATCTTTTTGAGTGGCACTTTGAGCAACGTTCATGAGGTGAATCATCAAATCACAACTACTTAAATACTCTTTTGTTATCTCTTCACGCTGAATGACAGGATCATCAAGTCCTGGCGTGTCAACTATCATTACGCCATCTTCTAAAAATGGTAAATTTACGTACAAATCAACGCTTTTTACGAGGTTACATTTTCCTTTTGAAGTAATCGCTGAAGTGTAAAGAGGAAGTTCGTTTATGTCTATGTTCTCTTGTCTGCCATTTGTTGTTATAAAATCTTCTATATTTTTGCCAAAAATAGCTTCCGTATCATCTATAAATTTTGCAACGCTTGGCAGAGTTTTTGCGCTTGTTTTTATATCTTCCCAGTTTTTTTGCGTCCAAAAGTTTACAGTAGCACTTTTTTTGTTTGCATATCTTATAACCGTTAAGTTTGCAGTTTCAGGAACTACGGCAGTTCCTAGTATGTTTGAGCGCATTAGAGCGTTTAGCAGAGTTGATTTTCCAGCATTCATAACGCCAGTTATACCAACAGAAAAACTTCTGTTTTTAAGAGTTTCTTCTATGTTTTCTAGCTTTTGTTTTAGGGTTTTGCTCTCTACGTTTTCTTTTAAATCGTTTGTTATTTTAAAGAGAAGGTCAATTTTTTCATTGAAAGTTAGGTCGTTTTTTACATGTAAAGGTTTTATGCTGCTTTTTGTCTCCTCTTTTTTTTCTAAAACAAAGAGAGATTTTAAGCTTGAAGAGACGCTTTTTGAGATAATGTTTTCATTTTGCAAAATATCAAAAGCTTCACTTATGTAGGCAAAAAACTCATAAGAGTTTACCTCTTTGGCGTAAGAGATTATCTCGTTTTGAGCGGTTTTTATGTTTTCTAAATTTTCATTAGTTTTGCCAAAAAGTTCTTCTTCTATTTTTGAAAACGAGTTAAGCTTTTTAAGTTTTTCGAAATTTTCCTCGTTTACACTCATAAAAATCGCACAAAATCTTGCAAAATCTGTTAAATTTATATCTTTTTTGATTAGTTTCATACAAAAATTCTCTGTTTAAATTTAAAAGCAAAGTATAGCAAAATAAAGGTTTATTAAGAAAGACTTTATAGCTCATAGCAAGTCAGTTTGTTACCATCTATACTATCTAAAGTAAATATAGATTTTTTCTTTATTATTATACTTCTTATGTTGTTATTAAACTTATATTTTTGCAAGCTTTTTGATGAAATATCATAGATATTAAGCTTATTTCTATCTATTAAAAATAGCTTGTTTTCATTCTCTAAAATTTCGAAACTATCAAAATTAAAGTCAAAATTTAAAGTTTTTGGATTTTTGTCTTCAAGATTTTTGTATATTTTTATCTCTGAAATAGGAGCTAATCTCTCATGTGTAGTTTCTGTTTTTTCTACAAAACTTGCACTTTGTAAAAAGATAGTTCCATTTTTTAAAATCTTTATACTGCTATATAGAGTTGTTGGCAAGACTAACTCATGCTTGTTTTTTGCAAGATTGTATCTATAAATACCATCATATGGACTTGCAAAAAGATAGTTATTTTCATCTTCTTTGAAAATGCCTCTGCTTGCACTTATCCTCTTTTTTATGGTTTTTTGAGTTTTTATGTTGAAGATAGATAAAGACTGGGCTACAAAGTTTGCAAGGAGTAAATTTTCATTCTCATCGAAGCTTACATAATCACTGTAATTTGGCACTTTTTTATCAAATTTTTCTTTTAGTGTTAAGTCTTCTCTATTCAAAATAAAAAACTTTTTATCTGACATTACAAATAAATCACTTCTGTTTTGTGAAAAATATATACATCTTATTTGATTTTTAACAAGAAAACTTGCAACCTCACCCCCATCTTTTAAAGAAAGTTTTCTGATTCTCATAGAAGCAAAGCTTGAGCCCCAACCATCTCCAACATAAAAGTAGTCATGGTCAAACTTATCAAGTTTAGGACAAAGCCCTCCATATATGCCATTTTTAAGCGTTATTGAAAATTTTTCTTTCATATTTTGCCTCATTAAGAGTTTTAATATATCTCTGATTTTTCCAAATTTTTTTTATCCTCTTCATCTAAATCGTCAACATTTACTAAATCCATGGTGGTAAGTAAATACAAAATCACTCTATTTATCTGATTTGCAATCAATTCATCAAGGGTTGATTTTGGAGCTGTTTTTGAAAAAAATGCAGGAAAAGTTTCTTTTGTCATCACTGGATAGTTTGCGGTTAAAAGCTCTATCTCTGCAAAATATCCTTCGCTTTTGTGAAAATAAAACATTCTTGAACTTCCGCCATCGTCATCATAAGAGCCAATAGCAAAAAAGAAAAAGTTATCTTTTAACTCTTTTAATTGCTCCATGCTTAAAGTATTTGAGTATTTTGTGTAAGTGTCCTCATATACGCAATTTGTAAACTCATTTAAAAAGAAAAAGTTGTCTTTTGGCTCAAATACTGTTAATCCTTTTGCTTCATTTATCTCGAAACCGCCAAAATTTGTATATAACTCCTTTAACTCTTTTGGAAATTTAAAACCGTTTTCTGTTTCAATCTTCTCAATCAGTTTTATTGACGTTTTTTCAAATTTTTCTATGCCAACAGCTCCATATTCATCTGTTATATAAAACTCTTCATCAAGCCCAAAAAAAGCACCTAAATCTGTTTTCGTAAACTCTTCATATTTTGCAATCGCTTCTTTGTAAGTAGCACTTTTTGGTGCCAATAAATCTTTATAACTTCCCATTTTTTCTCCTAAAAGTAGTGTTGAAAACAGTAACAAAAACAGTACAAATTTTTTCATAGAAACCTTTACATGTAAACTTTATGGAACAAGAGGTAAAGCTCTTTTGTGCATTGTTTTAAAGTATGCTTTTGTGATAGTTTCAAAGGCGTATTTTGAAACTTCTTTTACATGTAAAAAGTCATCAATCTCTTGATAAGTTACTCCAAAGGCTAACTCATCAGGATGAAGCGGTTTTAAATCTTCCAAATCAGCAGTTGGAGTTTTGCTCACAAGTCTCTCATCTGCTCCAAAAAATCTTGCAACCTCTCTTACTTGCAATTTTGTAAGTCCACCGAGTGGTGAGAGGTCAAATGCACCATCTCCAAATTTTGTAAAAAATCCCATCACAGCTTCACTTGCGTGGTCAGTTCCAAGCACCAAAGCATCATAAGTATTTGCCAAAGCGTATTGTGCGACCATTCTTTGTCTTGCTTTGATGTTTCCAACTATAAAGTCTTTTTTTTCTTTGTTTGCACTCTTTAGAGATTTTATAGAAGCACTTAAGCTATCAACCGCACTTTCTATATTTACAACTTCTTTTATATCAGGATTTAAAAACTCCATCACAAGATGAACATCAGCAATATCTGCTTGGATTTTATAAGGAAGGCTAACTAAGATAAGCTTATACTCTTTGTCTAAAAATTCTTTTTTTAACTCATCTATGGCGCGTCTTGCCAAAAGTGCAGTTGTAAGAGAGTCAACTCCTCCGCTTATGCCTAAAACAAAGGCTTTCAAACCACTTTTTAAAAGAGCATTTTTTAAAAATTTCACCCTTTTTTTTATCTCATCTTCTAAGCTTTTTTCATCTTTGAAAAGCGGACAAACATTTAACTCTTTTGCGATTTCTCTTTGTATTTCTAGTTGATTTTTCATTGTTCATTTACCTTAAAAACGTGACCCAAATAGTTGAAAAAACTCTCATCATAATACTGGGTTTTAGCAGCTTCATCGGAGATTTTTGCAACTGGCTGGTTATTGCAACTAACCATCTTTACTACGATATTTGTTGGTTTAACGCCTTCTATGTCGCAGGTTAAGTTTGTGCCTATACCAAAACTTGTTTTTATCTCGCCTCTTAACTCTTTAAATATCGAAAATGCTATAGGAAAGGTTAAACTATCTGAAAATATAAGCGTTTTTGTTGTTGGGTCAATGCGTAGTTTTTTGTAGTGATTTATAGCTTTTTTTGCCCAAAGTATCGGATCTCCTGAATCATGGCGAAGGCCATCAAAAAGCTTTGCAAAAAATAGGTCAAAGTCTCTTAAAAAAGCATCCATTGTAATGCAATCAGTAAGAGCAATACCAAGCAAACCACGGTACTCTCTAACCCAGCAATCCATCGCAGCTATTTGACTGTCAATAAGCCTAAAGCCGATTTGTTGATGAGCCATAATCCACTCATGAGCCATCGTTCCAAGCGGTTTTACATTGTAAAGTCTGGCTAAATGAACATTGCTTGTGCCTGCAAATTTTGCTGGGAAATTTTTAGCTAAATTTTCAACTACAAATCTTTGCGTGTGAAAAGAAAACCTTCTTCTTGTGCCGTAATCTGCAAGTGTAAACTCTTTTAATTCTTCTGGTGTGGCTACTGATTTTAAGTTTTCAATCTTTTGTGTAAGTTTTGTTTTTACGTCATCTATCTTTACATGGGCGTATCTGTTTTTATTTCTAACTTCACTTACTATGGCTAAAAGTGGGATTTCAAAAAGTATAACATGAAGCCAAGGGCCACTTACAATGATACTAAGTTCACCGTTTTTTATGCCTACTTTTACGTATTCAGGTGAAAATCTAAAAAGCTTCAAAAACCTTACAAAATCAGGCTTTAAAAAGGGAATGGTTAAGAGGTAATCTCTCTCCTCTGCCGTTAGTTTTAGAGTGTAGAGTTTCTCTATCTCATCTTTTATCTCATCAATGTATGGCGTAAAATCTTCGCCATTTCTGCACTTAAACTCAAAAGTCACATTTACATCTGGGTAATTGTGAAGAACTGCTTGCATCATGGTTAACTTATAAAAATCCGTATCTAAAATGCTCTGCACGCAATCTTTTGCAAAAATATTTTCACTCATTTCATCTCTTTTTTTAAAATACAAAACACTTAAAATAGTGATTTGTTTATGCTTTTATAGACTTGTTATTATACAAATATCTATCTTGTTTACATGTAAAAAAGAGACGCCCTAAAACTATGAAAGATAGTTAGGGCGGCAGTGATAAACAAAGGCTGGTGGGACGTTTTTAACAACCAACTTTTTTGTCCAAAGAAAGTAGCGAGAGAGTAGTTTTTCTGCAAATGGACTGTAGTGAAATTGTACAAAAGTGCTTTGTCTACCACTTAGCGAGTCTAAACATCTCTTTAAGATACGAAGGCTAACTTTTGTAGGAAGTGAAACTAAAGGTAGGGATGAAAATACAATATCGTAGTTCCCGTCTAGATATTCAGCTGAGTAATTTTTAACGATAAGCCTTGGGTCGTCTATAGCTTTCAACTCTTTTACAAACTCTTCTCTTATCTCATAAACAACCAAAGTCGCATCAGACCTCATGCGAGATAAAATCTCTTTTGTGAGAACACCATTTCCGGCTCCTAACTCTAAAAAATGCTTGTGTGTTTGCCACTCAACATTGTCAAGCATAGCCAAACAGAGCGTTTTTGAGGATGGCAAAATAGAACCAGTTGCGCGAGGTGCAACAATAAATTGTTTAAAATAGTTGCTTATGTGAATATTTTTCAGTGCTAATAACATTGTTTTTCCTATAAATATAAATTGATGGTGGTATTTTTCAAAAAAAAGATTAGCAAAATATTAGCGAGTGAGTTTAAAAGTTTACATGTAAAAGATTTTGTGTAAATATATTTCAATTTGATATATTTTTAAATCGGCAAATTTTTCTATTATATACTTGCAAAAATGAAAATATAGGAGATTTAAATGATATACAAAAACCATATAGATGCTTACTTTTACGCCGAAAAGGGCGATATAAATTTGATAGAAAAATATTTTGATGCAGATGTAGTTATAGATGATACAGGCGAGGGTGAAGTCATAAGAGGGATAGAAGAGAGCAAAAAGTGGCTGAAAGATAAAATCAAAAAGTACAATTTGCAAAGAGAGATTATAGATATAAAAGAGGACAAAAAAACTGTAAATGTATCAACAAAAGTTACTGGCGATTTTGCAAAAGGAGTTTTTCTTTTTGAGTATATTTTCATATTTTCAAACGATAAAATCAAAAAAATAAAAATCGTTTTTGTTGGCGAAGAGTAGAGGGTTTGTGTTTACATGTAAAGATTTTTATAGTGATAAATGTAAAATCGGATAATTTTTTTCACAAGAGTCTTTTTTGCTTCTTGATTTTAGTTTGAAGCCAAACTTTTTATAAAAACAATATGCTGAAAAATTTTGTTCGTTTACATCAACTTTGCATATTCTAATTGCGTCATTTTATGTTCTTTACATGTAAAGATTAGTTTTGTAAAATAACTTCTAAAAGTTCGCTCTCAAATATAGCTTTTGGTGAGACAACGGTTTCATCAAGCGGTATATTTTTTCCATACCTCTCTTTTAGTTTTGCTTTTACTATATCATTACTTAAGTCAAAATCTCTCAATTTTTGCAACTTACCAACTTCTATATTTGTTGCATTAAAGAAAAGTTTATATATTAATTCTGAGCAATAAATCTCTTTATCGCTCCAGGAAAATACTAAATCATAATGTTTTCCTAAAAACTCATCTTGTATCTTGTCCATTTTTTCTAAAACTTCTTTTGTTAAAATTGTATCGGCATTTTTTACTCTTTTTACAACAAAATGTCCATCTTTTCCTCTTTTTATCCACTCTTTTATTGGAGTTAGTTTAACTGGTTCAACAGCTTCAAAAACATACATTTTGTCATCAATTATAAAAATAACTCCACAATGTGAATATGGTGAATTTGTAGCTATTTGAATGGCTTTGCTTTGAGATGAAAGAGATGTTTGAAAGATGATATCGCCATGTTTTAAAATAGCTAAGTCATTTTTTGCAAATAGAATATTTGAGGCTAAAAATAAAAAAATAAAAATTTTTGGTAAAAAGAGTATTGTTTTCACTTATCAACTTTTTATATAAAGATTTAAAACAATTATACCAAAAACAAAAAGCCCTCTCAAGCGTAAACACATAAGAGGGCTTGCACGAAAATCGTGCATTTATTAAAAGGAGGGGGACTTATTTAATCTTGACTAACTTTCTTCTCATGTAAGCTATTCTGCTTTGTAATGGTAAGTGTTTTGGACAATAATCTTCACAAGCAAGTAAGCTCATGCATCCAAAAATACCGTTATCATCGCCGATTAACTCATAGTAATCTTCATCTGTTCTTTTATCAAGTGAGTCAATTTGGAATCTCGCAACTCTGTTCATACCAACAGCACCAATGAAATCTGGTCTCATAAGTTTTGTACCACAAGCAGCAACACAAATACCGCACTCGATACATCTATCAAGTTCGAAAACTTCTTGTGCAACTTCTGGCTCAACTTTGTCTTCTATTTTAGAGATATCAGTTACGTGGTCACTGTGTATCCAGCTTTCAACGCGTTTACTCATACCATTCATCCAAGTACCAGTATCTACAGATAAATCTTTTAAAAGTTTAAATGCAGGAAGTGGCATGATTTGGATTACACCATCTGGGAAATCTTTAGTAAGTGTTCTACAAGCAAGTTTTGGCTTGCCGTTTATCATCATACCGCAACTTCCGCAGATACCAGCACGACAAACGAAGTCGAAGTTTAGATCTGCATCAAACTTCTCTCTTATCATGTTTAACGCGATAAAAAGAGTCATTCCGTCTGTCTCTTCAAGTTTATATTCAACAAACTGAGGAGTTGAATCTTTTGCTAAAGGGTTGTATTTAAATACACTAAAAGTTACAGTACGACTCATTTTTTATCTCCTACTCTCTCATTTCTTGCTTTTAGTTTTGGTTGAAGCGTAAATGGCATCAACGCATCTTGAATTTCCCATCTGTCTTTACCAGCAGCTGTCATTTTCTCAACGATTCCATCAACTTCTGCTTGGCGTTCAGCACTTAATGGATTTTCTATGATTTGTCCTTTGGCGCCATAACCTCTAAACGCAGGTGGCATTTCCATCTTCATAATGTCAAGTGGCTCATACTCAACTGTTGGTACAGTATTGCCTTCTTTCCAGCTTGTAAGAGTTCTGTTTAACCAGTTAACATCATCACGTTTTAGGTAATCTTCTCTGTAGTGTGCACCACGGCTTTCTGTTCTTTGAAGTGCACCAACTGCTATACAAAGTGCAAGTTTTAGCATCATAGGAACACGATAAGCTTCTTCAAGCTCTGGGTTAACACCTTTGTTTTTTGTTTTGATTTTTACATCAAGTGATTTTTTGTAAAGTTCCTCAAGTTCTTTAACTGCTTTTGCAAGTCCATCACCATTTCTAAAAATTGCAACATGTTCCCACATAACATCTTTCATGCGGTTTTTGATTTCAAATATGTTGTTTTTACCCTCTTTTTTAAGAAGTGAATCAAGGTAATCTTCTTGTTTTTGAAGAGTTTTTTCTATTGTTTTTGTATCTATATTTACATCATGGTCTGCACAAAATTCAGCGAAATAATCGCCTACAATCATACCAGCAACAACGGTTTCACTAACTGAGTTACCACCAAGTCTGTTAAATCCATGCATATCCCAACAAGCAGCTTCACCAGCACTAAACAGACCTTTTAGAGTTGGAGACTCGCCAGTTGCATTTGTTCTGATACCACCCATTGAGTAGTGTTGCATAGGAAGAACTGGTGCCCAACCTTTTGGACCTTCATCTGCTGGATCGATACCGTTAAAAATTTCACAAATCTCTTGAACATCACGTAAGTTTTTCTCAATGTGTTCACGTCCAAGGATTGAGATATCAAGCCATACGTGCTCACCATAAGGAGATTTAACACCTTTACCGTTTCTGATATGTTCCATCATACGACGACTAACAACGTCACGACTTGCAAGTTCTTTTTTCTCTGGTTCATAATCTGGCATAAATCTATGTCCGTCAACATCTCTTAAAATACCACCATCACCACGACAACCTTCTGTTAAAAGGATACCTGATGGAACGATTGGAGTTGGGTGAAATTGAACAGCTTCCATATTTCCAAGTTTTGCAACACCAGTCTCAAGAGCTATAGCAGCACCAACACCTTCGCAGTTTACTGCGTTTGTTGTGTGTTTGTAAACTCTACCATAACCACCAGTTGCGATTAGAGTTCCTCTGGATACATAAGCGATTAATTCACCACTTACTAAATCTCTTACGATTGCGCCATAACATCTATTTTTTTCATGAATTAAAGCTATTGCTTCTTTTCTATCTTCAATATTTACATTATGTTTTAAAGCTTCGTTTGCAACAGCAAAAAGCATTGTATGTCCTGTTGCATCAGCTGTATAACATGTTCTCCATTTTTTAGTACCACCAAAGTCACGAGAGTGGATAAGCCCATGAACTTCTTGTTTTTCATCAATAGTTACTCTTTCAGCATTGATGATAGCGCTTCTTGGTCCTTTTGTAATTCTTGTCCAAGGTACGCCCCAAGCAGCAAGCTCACGAATAGCTTTTGGCGCTACAGTAACGAACATTCTTGCAACATCTTGGTCACAACCCCAGTCACTTCCTTTTACTGTATCTGCAAAGTGTAAATCCTCATTATCGCCTTCACTCATTTTTGAATTTCCAAGACTTGCTTGCATACCACCTTGAGCAGCAGCAGAGTGAGAACGTTTAACGGGAATTAGACTAAGAACTGTTGTGCTAAGTCCTTTTTCAGCAGCAGCAACAGCAGCTCTAAGTCCTGCAAGTCCACCACCGATAACTAGTGCATCACAAAATTTTACTTTCATACTAAACTCCCAACTATATTTAATGAACCATAATGGCCAAGTGCTTTTACATCAAAACCATATTTTATATAAGCTAACATTGTAGCAAGTCCTAAGATTAAGAAAAATGCTGTTAAAGCCCATTTAACTCTTGATAGATTTTTTCTGCTCTCTTTTGCATTTTTGCCTTCAAACCATCCCCATTTAACACAAAGACGATATAAACCTATACCACCGTGAAGTTCAACTGCAAATAGAAGAATTAAGTAAAATAGCCACATTCTAACCATTCTTGTAGCAGATTCACCCTCGCCAGCAGTTAATTCTGTTAAACCAGAACCAATTGTTTCAGGGAAAAATAGCATCATTCCAAGGTGTGCAGAACCCAAGAAGAACATGATAAAACCTGTGATTGCTTGCCATGACCACATAGTTGTG
>JBKECC010000015.1:0-8521 GCA_047974135.1 Campylobacteraceae bacterium
AGATATAATGATAGTGTTTGTGGGTATTTTTGGATTACTCTATAAAGATTGATAAGCTCCGAATTAATATCGTTAACTATCTCATTTTTGGAGCGTTCTTTTCTAAAAAATATGTTTAAAACGCCACCAAATACCTCACAATAACAATCATGCTGTGGAAATGTAGCAATTATTTTATTTGCTAACTTGCTTTTACCGCCGACCCAGCCAAATGCTGCTTTTTTTGGGACTCTTTTATAATCTTCTATGTTCCTCATTTGCAATTCCTTTCAAATTGAAAGATTTTTTGATGCATCTAAAAAATCTATGTAAAATTTTAATTGCATAAAGTGTAGAAGCTACTTGCAGAGAGGAAAACCTTTCCTCTCTTTATTTTTTTAAATATTTTTTAAAAAGTCCAAAATTTGCACTTGAATAACAACGAACAACATAGTAAAATGCAACTGCAACAATTTTACGAGTATCTTCCCTTAAACTATCTCTAAATAAAATATCTGCTATCTTCACTACAGTCATAGCTAATTTTGGGTTTATTTCATAAATTAATAGAGCAAGGTTATACCAAAAGTCGTGCCCGCAACTTTGTCTAAAATACGGAAGTGAAAATTTATCACCTACAATAGGCCGAGCAAAAGACGGTATTGATGCTCCATCCCAAGAAAAACTCTCTGGGACAGTTGTTATAACATTAATTCCAATACTATTAACTTCCATAGATATAGAATTTTTATATTTTTCAGGTAGTAGAGTAATTAATAAAGTTAAGTCAGATAAATACTTTATATCTATATTCCCAACTAAAGTAAGAGGCTCTTTTAGAACCTCTTTTTGAATATATATTTTTTGTCCTAGTATATTCTTAGTTACTTCTTGGGTTTTTTTAGTATCAGGAATCTTATTTTCATCAACTTTCTTTTTAGATATAGCACCGTTGATTGCTTTAAATAGTATTTGTTGAATTACAAAAAAACAAAAAGCACCAAATAAATAACTTACCATTGTATAGACTCTATCTCTTCTTTGGTTGCAGCTTTGCTAAGCAATATTTTTAAGTCACTTGCTTTCTTAATTAAAGTTTCGTTTCTTTGTTGTAATAATAATGAAATCATAAGGATATCTATATTGGATAGGGTATGCCATATATTGTCAAATGCTTTCCATTCAAACGGAGTGTTTTCATCTAATATTCCTTGTTTTTTTGCATCAGCAAAAGCAGTTTTTTTATTCATAAAATAATTTTGGCTTTTCTCGTCTACCTGGATGAGTATAGTTTCTCCGCTTTGAAGCTTTACAGATAAATTACTAAACTCTTCTAACTCTTTTGCAGTTTCAATTTCAGTTTTTTTTATAATTTTCAAATTCTCGATATCATCAACCCACTTTGCGCCATTCCAAATTGAACTACTAAAAGGCTCCAGAGTTGTAAAACCATCTTGTATTGATGTTTCGCCTATCTTATCGATTGTTTTTGCTTCTTTTGTGGTTGTGTTGTAAAGCATTTGCCCTCTATAATCTTCTTTTAATTCCCATTTTTTGCCATTCCAAACATTTATTTTATTTGCTTTCGGGGTTAATGGCTCTATTATTGTAGAGTTTGCAGGTATTAGGAAAACTTCTTTTTTTTGTATTTGTGTTTCTAAAACATCAAGTCTTGCGTCCTCTTTATTTATTAGCTCTTTAGTGTCTTTGGCGTAGTTATAAATTATCATTTTTTTACTCCTAATATTTAATATAAAAATCTAAAGCGATATTTTTGCCACGAGTTTCAGCTGATATTCTGGGCACACCATAACCAGCATCTACTGGCAAACCTATAGGTATTTCTCTATTTCCATGAGAGATTTGCGCTGCACCATTTCCTTCACTAGGATTGACAGCCCATGTTTTAGTGGTTGTTGTGTGTTTATGTCCTTGCATAGTATCTACTTGTGTACTACCAATTAATCTAGAAGGTTCAGAATCAAGACCTCTTCCTCTATCAAGACCTCTTATAAAATATCCTCTTAAATCAGGTAGTGCAAAAGTACTTGAACCATCTCCCGTACCATAAGTAACACCAATAACATTAAATAGTTGAAAATAAGTTGTTCTCGAAATATTTGCACCAAAACAAGGAAGTAGCCTATTGTCTGACGGTATAGTATTTGCCGCAAAAGCAATAATTGCACCTGTTGGAATACCTGAAACATCTAAATATGTATAAGCATTAGGGAATACATCTGCATTCCAAAACATAAACCCTATGCCTACTACATATATATTGTCCTCTAGTTTAATTGTTGGTATCTCATTGTAAGTTGGAATACCTCCACCACCTTGTTCGGAAAGTGTTCTAAGAGCTTGATTAATCAGCTCCCGCCAAGCTATTGAATTTTTATCTGGTAAAATTAAGTCCATTCTAGATCCTTATTGTTTTTGATATTTCATAGCCATTTAAAATACAAACTATTTCATAATCTTTTTCGGTGGCTATATTGTTAGTAAAAATTATCCTATCACCCAAATAATGAGTGTATTCTCTTTGCTGGTTATCCCACTTTACTAAAATAATCCCCTCTATACTTCCTTCGTCCTCACCATAAACAATACCATCAGGTTCACGATAATTTGCTCCTTTAAACCTAACTCTTGGCGATATTTCAATTTGTATTGTGTCTAGTGCTGTCCTCTTGGCTGATAAAATTTGTGGTAATAATGGTTTTTCAATATTAAAGTTATACTCAATAGATTTTGTTACAGATTCTCCAAAAGTTTTAAAATTCTTTGGCGTGAACGTTATGGTTGGATTAACTTTCTCTACAGATAATGTTCGAATATCACTAAAACCAACACTTGAAAACCATACTTTAGTGCCTTTTAAATGTATTTTAATTTCTGTGTCACAAAGCCCCCTTATGATATTGTAAACATAAAAATCACCGTCTTCTTCTTTTTGTCTTGCTTGATAAGATATGATCTCGTCGTCCAAATAAGCAAAATATGTTATTGCTGTCCACTCTGATTGAGTTGCATGTACATTTGACATATCCGAAATCGGAGTTACATAAAACCCATCCTTTATATCTATGAAATCTGTGTTTAAATAGTTTTCTTTTAATTCGCCTAAATACCATTTCGGAAGTTCAATCTTATAGTTTGGATTTTCATATGCTTCTATACTTTGCACAAAACCTTGCGGATAAACCGCTAAAGGTACAACTGCTTTAACCTCCGACATATCAATATTTGCATTTTTTAGGTCATAATAGATAATCTCCCCGACAGAGGTATCTTCTGGAATTGATTCGTTTGGCTGATTTCCTGAAATTACCATATTTCCTATACTGAAAATATCTTCTAGCGCTTCTACTTCCACAGATTGATCATCTTCTTTATCTGCACCAATTGATAGTACTCTAATTATTAAACTAGATACCCCAAGTGCATTATTAGAAAAACTATAGACATCTCCTGTGTTTATATTTGGAAAATCTTTCAATGAAATTTTAAACTTAACTGTAGCTAGAGGATTGGCCATTTTTCTAAACAACCTACTAAGTATTAGATTAACACTTGTTGTATTAGTTAATCCCATAAATTCAATGGATTGTGATTTTTCATATCCAAGATTTGCTAATGCAACATCGTTTGTGCCTGTAATGCTATCTTCTTTAAAAGTGTTACGATTTGTATATTTAACAGTTATTTTACTATAAGTATCTTCCCATGATTTTCTTTCATAGGTAACATCACGATAAAGTGCTTCATTTATAGTTTTTAGAGTATTTATATTGTAGTCGTTTCTAATCAGAATCAATTTAAGTTTCCCAGATGATTGATTTGTTTGAATTTCACCATCTATTGTTCTTAAGATTTCTTCACACCACTCTTTTGCTTCGTCTTCGTTGGACATTGTGAAACTCATACCCAACCCCTCTTCAAAAAGTGTTTTAGCACAAGCTCCAAAACTATCTTTATCAATCATATCTTCATCAAAAGAAGCCAATTTAGTTAATATATAAAAAAGAATATGTGCTGGATTCGCATCACCATTAATATTAGAGTAATTCCAACCTTGTATTAGATTTGTTCTCTCAACTATTGCGGAATAATTAGGCGCTGACGTGACATTGTCACCAACAAAAGCATTTTCAAAAACTATATATGAAACACCATTGTAAGCAATCTTGCTACCTGTTTTTAAATGTAAAAAAGCGTCTGGTTCGGTTTGGTCGCCCAAATAAATCCTTAGTTGGCTGGTTGAATAACCACTTCCTTGCAAATCAGCTGAATTTCCTGTTTTTGCTATAAAACTTCCATCTTGCGTTAAATTTGGTGTTGCAACAATATCACTGTCTTTTTTAAGTGATATAAATTTATCAATTTTTCCGCATAAAGCATAGGCCATGTCAAAGAAAATTGCATAACCTACTGTTTGGGTTTTTCCTCCAGACTTTACGTTTATTGCAATTGGGTTTCTAGCACCAGAATAAATTATGTTACCGTGAACCTCAACTCTTCCAAAAATCTCTGGGATTACTCTTGCATTTGAATTGGTTGGGAAATCAAAACCATCGAGACCTGGTCTTTTTGCATTGTCCATTTTTGCTTTTGGTGTTAAGTAATAAGTAGCAATTGAAATAATTGCGAGAACAACAAAATATATTAAGTTCCACCACATATCAAAAACCCTCCGTCACAACATTTTTATATGGGACGAATGGAAAGCCACCATAGTTTTTTTCGTTGTCAAAATACTTGCATGATGCTAGTGTTTTTTTGCATCCTTTATATATGTAAATCTTATCAACATCCTTTATTGCATTTAAAGAATAAGCTAGTGTTATAGTGTTGCCTAAATGAGATGATATATACGATTGTTCATCACCAGCCTCAACAAAACCACCCGAGTAATCATCGGTTAGTTGTATAGATGTGATTTTTATGTAATTACTTGAGGTTGTAAAAGAATCTTGTTCTAGTTCTAATCTATATTTAGTCTTATCTACTTTACAATTTTTATCAAAAAGTCTAAAACTACAAGCTGTTCCATAAGTTCTGGATGGTACTTGAGTCTTCATCATACCTTGAGTTGATATTAATTTTAATGTGCCTGTGCCTTTTTCAACATCAAAATTGCAGGACAACGCTTTACCAATAAATAAAACAATACCATTGTTTTTGAAAATACGAACTTGAATATTTTTTATAGAACTTATGTCTCTAAATTTTGGTGCTGGTTCTAAATCCAAAGGAAGAGTAATTGAAGCATTTTCATTATCAAACTCTCTGCTTATATCATTTCTTACTATTGGCTTTGCAAAATAAGTTTTGCCATTAAATATAATGTCATTCTTCCCAGAACTATATCTTAAAGTAGTGTTTTCAATCACAAATTCATATAATTCTGTCACGGTGTTTCTCCTTGGACTTCTTTAAAACTCAAATTCACTTTAAAGGCCTTTCTCCCTATAGCCTCTATCTTGAAGTCATCACTATCAAATCGCACTAAAAATAAATTCATCACATTTGAACCTATAATATTTGGTAAATTATTTAGTAGCGTAACTGTTTCTGTTTCATCATTTGTGGTTATTACATCAATCTTTGATGCAAAACTAAAGTCTGGAATATAAATATGTCTTTTTTGGTTAAAAAACCCTTCTGCTCTAAATGCTTTTTTACATGTAAAGCTATTTTGTGTAGTTTGAAAAATAATTTCAAAGTCATTTTTAAAGCTTGGCAACCAAAAAGCACGATACCTACCAAAATGTGAAATGAAAAAATTTCTTAGATTTGCCTTATCAGCAGAATCTTTTAAAAAAAAATTCCATACAAAACCTCTTTGTGTTGGCTGGTAAACATATTTTGATTGTTTCTTATAATCTTTTCCAATTAAAATATATTCATTATTAATGCTACTACTTTGTGCTTCTATTAGCGGATCCTTTGTAAAAATCTCATATCCCAGGTAAGTCATACAACTTCCTCAAAATTTAGAATAAAGTCACCTATTTTTTTGTTAATAAATGTATATGCTGTAGATTTATTTGGTCTCATTCTGACAAGTGGCACTATTCTTGTATTTTTGCTAAAGATTAAAGTTTTATCAATTGTTATATATGTGCTATCTAAATAAATAACTTTTGCACATTTGTCACTGATTAAAGCATATTCGTTAGATTTAAAGCTACTTAATGCTGTATCACATTCTATTGTGTCACTATTACCACCATTTTGCGAAAAAACTTGACTAAACCAAAGAGGCATGTAACAGTCATACTTTAAGGCATAAGCTATTATTTCCTCAAGTTGCTGCATCTCGTTTTCAGTAGTTGCCTTGATTTTTGCAGATACTGTCCTTTTTGGTGTGTCAACTAATTTAACTCTCTTTTCTGTGCCATTTTGAGATGTAAAAATATCAGTTTTAAATGATTCTGTTTCTGTATAGTCTATTAGTGGTAGATTTTTGATTACAATACTATTGTTTATTAACACCCTAACCACCATTAACAATTTCATTAATAATTTTTTTGCCAGTTCTTGAACGCATAGCTTCATAGGCTTCCTCTCTACTCGAGACATTAATAATTGTTATTTGTAATTCTTGTGGTGATTGAGTAACATTTCCAGAGTTTAATTTGTCTAAATTTAGTTTTGCTAGTGTTGACATACCTTGGTGGGATACTACCCCCTCACCACCAAGAGCTGTTATGTCAACTTCACCTTTGCCACTTACAACACCTCCTGAGTGAAATTTTTCTTTTTTAATCGCGGCCACTCTCATCAAACCTTGAGCAGTTGCAATTCCTGCCATAACAGCACCAAGATAAGGATTGCCAGCACTTTCATATGCTTTTTGTGCAGATAAATAAGTAGATATAACAGCTTCTGTTGCAGCAACTGTCTGATATGCTCTTGCTGCTGATTTGCTTTCACCGTCACTCAAATCATAAAATTGTTTTGCAAGAGATGTTAAAGATGAAAAACTTGTTTGCGCAATAGCCAAAGCAGAAGTAAATCTTATTGAATCCATAACTCTCATTTTGGCGGTATGTTCAACCGTCATCTCTTCTGTCTTTCCATAGTAAGCTTCAAGCCTACTAAGTTCTTGCTCTCTATATTTTGAAATTACATCTATATTACTTTGCCACGAAAGAATAGCGTTATCTATACTAAGCGTTTTGTATAAATTATCTTGTCTTGTTTTGCCAACCTTTGAACCATTAATCATTTCATTAATCTGCTTAATTGAGTAACCTTGTTTTTCATACTCTAGTTTAAGCTTCTCAGTACGCATAAGCTCAGCATTCTGCCAATCGTTTATAGCTTCATAATATTTTTCATTAAGCGTTAGTTGTTCAACGAGCCTTTTAATTTCCAAATCTCTTGTAGTTTTTGCTATCATCTGTGCTTGTTTTATTTCATCTAACCCAGATTGTTTAAGGCTTTCTTTGTATTTCTCAAGCTGAATCTCACCAGCCTTCACTTTGTCGTCAATGATATCGTAGTAATCATATAAAGCATCTCTTTGTATTTTTGTTTGTTCTTCGGTTTTCTCTCTTTCTATTCTTGCTATATTGATAGAAAATGCTTCCTCGATTTCTATTATTTGCCCATTCGTAAAAGAGTGTTTTTCCAATAACTCTCTATATTTCTTTGATTCTATGTAAATTTCTCTATCATACCTATTGCTTATTTCTGCTTTGAAAGAGTCATCAATATAAGATAGATAACTACTATAGGCTTTTTTTTCGTCATCAATTATTTTTTTAAGACTTGATTCGTCGGTTTTTATTGAAGTTGCTTTTGTCCCTTTTACATCACTTGGAGCGATTATTTGGCGTTTACCTGCTGTGGTATCTGTCATAATTTCAGCATAAGTTTTGGCTATTGCCTTTTCTATGTCTTTGCCTGTTTTTAAAACATCTTCATAATTTTTTAAATCTTCATTTAACTGTTTTGACCAACCAGATGATATATCAATACTTCCTAGATTGATAGCTTCTTTGCCAATTAAATCTCTTAGTTTATTTACACCTTGTTCGGTGGTTTTAATTGTATTATTGATGAAATCTTCTATTTCAATCAAAACTTTTTCAACTGACATTTGGACAGTTAGAGGTAATGCTAAAAATACAGAATTAAATCCATTCCCAACATACATAATTCCTAATCCCATAAGTTCTAATCCACGATAAGCATCTTTAAAACCCTCCACGATTGAATCAATATTATCATCAATTGCTTTCGACCAGAATTGTATAGCAACGGCTAACCCTTCAGTTGATTCGCTTGACTTTTCTATCTCCCCTACAAGACTTAATATTGAATTTTTTACATTTGTTATTGATTGTCCAACAGTCAAAGGCATCTTTTCAAACTCAGAATTTAGCTTGTCGGCTTGTGATTGTATAGCATTAAATACTGCTCCAGCAGTCAACTTACCTTCTGCACCTAAATTTTTAAGTTCACCAATGCCAACTCCCATTCCATCTGCAATAGCTTGAGATAGTCTTGGTGTTTGAGCCATAATTGAATT
>JBKECC010000062.1:0-5555 GCA_047974135.1 Campylobacteraceae bacterium
TCTACTTCATTTGTTATGAATATAATAGATGATGGAGTTAAGTTTATAATAGATGATTTTGATACAAATTTAACCTTTGCAAATAGTACTGTTTTTGAATTTGGTGCACTAGATAAAATATACCAATTTTCAGAACTTGCAAAAAACAATGATATAAAAGATGGTAATATGTTAATCAAAACGGATGATTTTGAGAATTTTGATATATTTTTTAATTTATATAATATAGATCAGCTTCCACTTTACCACAACAACACAAAAGTTGATAGCATAAATGGCGAGATGAAAGTTGCTGAAAACCTTTTACATGTAAAGGCAAATAATAATACTTTTGAAATTATAGTTGATGATAAACTCATAAATGCAACAATGAGAGATGTTGATGTATTAATCGACACAGATGAATTATCTGCGAGTCAAAATGGTACGAGTAATTCAAGTGGAATGTTTGATAATTTAGGAAATGATATACACTTTGAAGCAACAAATGGAAAAATACTTTTAAAAACTCAAAACATTACACTTGAGTCTGCAAAATACTCTATAGATATAAGTAAAAATAGTGATATTTTTGCAAGATTTGAAGAGAAAAATGGAAACTTAGAAGTTAAAAAAACAAAGAAAAATCTTAATGTTTATGCAAATGATTTTACAAGCTCTTTTATAAATCATCTAATCAAAAAAGAGTTTTTTGTTGGTGGTGTTTTTAGTACATATATAGATGGTGAAGACACAGAACAATTTGATGGTGTTTTCTCTTTTAGAGATACAAAACTTAAAGACTTAAAACTAGTAAATAATATTTTAGCTTTTATAAACACTATACCTTCACTTATGACACTTAGCGATCCAAAATACAGCTCAGAAGGTTTTCCAGTTAAAAATGGAGTTATAGAGTTTTCAAGAATGGAAAACTTTATATACATTCCAGTTTTATATTTTGAAGGATATAGCACTGATATAATGGGACTTGGTTATTTTGATATAAATACCAATGAGATATATCTTGACTTAAAAATCTCAACACTAAAATCAATCAGTGGCATAATAGATGCTATCCCTCTTTTAAACTTTGTCATTTTAGGAGAAGATGGAAAGATAACTATGAGTATCTCTGTGCGTGGAAATATAGAAAATCCAAAGGTAGAGACAAGCGTAGTAGAAGGTGCTATAAAATCACCACTAAACGTTATCAAAAGAGTGTTTCAACTACCGTTTTATATATTGCAATAGAAAAAGTTTGAATTAGAAAATTTGATTTACAATGTTTTCTAATTCAGCAAAGTTGCTAGCAGAATACTTTACATCTTCTGGCTTTTGCCCATAACCCCAATTTGCGAAGATAAATTCTATGTCAGCATTTTGTGCTGCATCTTTATCTTTGTAACTATCTCCTATAAAAATAGTATCATTTTTCTTTACATGTAAAGTTTGGCAGATACTATCTATCATTTCTGGATTTGGCTTTGGCTCTTTTACAGAGTTTGCACCAACAATACTTGAGAAATAGTTAGATATTTCGCAATGAATTAGCATTTTATTTGCATAAATATCTGGTGCATTTGTAGCTATAGCAAATTTATATTTTTTTTGAAATCTTTGTAAAAAATCCAAAGCTCCATTATAGAGCTTCATGTTTTTTATACAGTTTTCTTTGTAATGTTCTTTGAAGATTTTCAAATACTCATCAGTTACTTCAATACTTTTGGGACTATTTTTATTGTTTAGATAACTCTCTAACTCTTTTTTTGTTACAAGCTCCATTCCAAGCTTCTCTCTAGCAAAATTTACGCTATTTAACATTGCTAAAGAGCTATCAAGTAAAGTTCCATCCATATCGAAAATTAGTAGCATTTATACTTTTTTTCCTAAAATTATAAGATCGTGTTTTGCTCCATCAAAGGTTACAATTTCTGGCAATCTTCCCCACTCTTTAAAACCAGCTTTTTTAAATAGATAAATACCCTCTTTGCTTAATTCATAAACATAAGCGTGTATTGCTTTTAGATTAAATTTGTATGCTTCATTTAAGCTTTTTTCTATAAGTTGAAACCCCATCTTTCTACCTCTAAAATTTCTACTAATAAATAAATTAATCTCTGCAACATCATCAAATATAGGTAATGGATTTATTTGCTGAAAATTCATCCATGCAATAATTTTACCTTTATGCTCAATAACTTCAATAGGAAATCTTTTGGTATTTTTCTCTTTATACCACTTCTTTTTATCCTCATCTTTTACTGTTTCAGTATATGCAGTTGCCAATCTTTGAGAAACCATGTCATTATAAATATTTACAATTGCATCAAGGTCACCTATCTTTGAGTTACGAATAATAAAATCGTCCATGAAAAATTCCTTAAAAAATCACTTTAATATTTCATAAAAATTAAAGTGTTAAGAATTATATACATGTTAACCTTATTTTTAGTAAATATTATTAGTTGAACTATTTTACATATAGAGAAAAAATCTCTATATGTTACAAAAGCAGACTATTTAGTGATTTTTTCTATAAAAACGGTATTGGAAGTAGTCGGAGTAACTTGTACTTCTTCATTGATTTTAAATATATCGTTTGATTTTGACTCATATTTCCATGTAGTTCCACGAAACTCTACAAGTCCATTTTCTCTAACAATACCTTTTCCGCTTACTAGTAAAAACTCATCCCTATTTTTATTTGTAGATATTTTATGTAGAAATCTTTTTCTAAAAGCAAACATTAAAATAAGACCTATCAAAAGTCCTATAACGCTTTGAATAACCCAAGCATCTGAACCTATAGCCCAACCAACTGCACCTGAAAGACTCAGCCCTATTCCATACCAAATAAGATAGAAACTTCCAGTTAATACTTCAAGAGCTAAGACTATTATGCCAGCAATCAAAACCCACATAAATACTCCTTAAAATTATTTATCAGTTTTTTTGGCGAAAGTATCAGCTAAAATGGTAAGTGAGCCAATAAGTTCAGTTGCTTCATAAGGCACAACTATCTTGTCTTTACTGGCACTTGAGGCAAGTGCATTAAATGCTGCGATTCTATCTTTTGCAAGTAAGTACTCAGCAGATTTTGAGTTTTCCTTCATAGCTTCAGCTATGGCTTTGATAGCGTCTTGTTGAGCTATTGCCACTGCTTTGATTTGAAACGCTTCAGCATCTGCCATTCTCTCAATCGCTTCAGCTTTTAAAAACTGCTCTGCTCTAAAACCCTCAGCTTCACGTATAACGGCTTCTTTATCTGCTTGTGCTTTAAGTTCAATGGCTCTTTTTTCACGCTCAGCTTTCATCTGCATACTCATAGCGTGTTGTATCTCGTTTGGAACCGTTATATCGCTTATCTCTATTCTTGTTACCTTTGCTCCCCAGTTTGCACCAGCTTCATCTAGAATGATAAGAATTCTTGAATTTATTTTATCTCTATGGCTTAGCACATCATCTAGTATCATGGAACCAATCTCACTTCTGAGTGTCGTAAGAGCTAAATTTCCAACTGCAACTTGATAGTTTGTAACATTATAAGTTGCCTTATATGCATCAACAACGGCTAAAAATACGATTCCATCGATTTGTATTGTAACGTTGTCTCTTGTAATAACTGGTTGGCGAGGAATGTTTATAATATGCTCTTTTGTACTTAAAATAGTAACTACTCTATCTATAAAAGGCACGATAATATGAAAACCACCGCTTAATTGATGAGAAAAACGCCCTAATCTTTCAACCATATGAATTTCAGCTTGTGGAACTATAACTATCCCTTTATATATAAAAATAGCTATAACAGCTGCAACACAAACTAAGAAAATTTCAAAACCACCCATTTTAGAAGCTCTCCTTTTTTAATATTTATAGCCAAAATTCTACCTAATAAAAACAAAAATATAACTTTTTACATGTAAAAAAATATTTTAAGATATAATTCCCGTCCATTAAAAAATCATAGGAGAAAAGTAGAGATGAGTTTACATACAAAAGGGCTATTTTTTGTATTTTTTGGTGTATTTTTGATGAGTTTTGAATCACCATTTATAAAACTAACAAATTTATCAAGTTTTACATTCTCTTTTTATTATGGAATTTGCATATTTTTATCAACTTTCTTTTTTTTATTATTTAAAACAAAAGGTGAGATTTTAAATATTTATAGAGTTGAGTTTCTAGGAGTACTGCTAGCTGGTTTGTGTGTTGGACTTAGCAATATCTGCTTTATATCTGCTGTTAAAATGATAAGTGCTGCAAACACACTTTTAATCTTAGCAACTGCTCCTATTTTTAGTGCTATATTTTCAAAACTTCTTTTTAACATAAAAACTCCAAAACGTATCTATTTCTTAACTATCTTAGTTTTGGTTGGTGTTTTTATCATTATTTATAGCGATTTAAAATCAGCAAATATGCTAGGCAATTTATTTGCCTTTGGTTGCGTGTTTTTCTTTGCACTAACTTTTAACATCATAAATCATTTTAAAAATGCAAATAGATTAGCTTATATATCGCTAGCCGGAATTGTTTTAGCGTTATTTAGTCTATTTTTTGGAGCAGATTTAGTTGCCAGTGTAAATAAAACTTCACTTTTTATCATACTTGGATTAGGACTTTTTGTAACACCAATCTCAAGATATTTGATGGGAGTTGGAGCAAAATATATCTATCCAGCAGAAGCTGGACTTTTAACTATTTTAGAGAGCATTTTTGCTCCCATTTTAGCTATATTTATCTTACATGAAATCCCAAATACAAACACTTTAATTGGTGGAAGTATTATACTTTTTGCGATTGTTTTAAATATACTTTTAAGCTTGAGGAAGGCTTAAGCTTTTCTTCTTATTCCAAACTCTCCAACTTCAACCAAGCCTTCATTTACCAATTTATTTAGTGAGGATTTAAAGCTTTTTTTACTAAGCCCAAAAATGTCGTAAATTATCTGCGGATCTGTTTTTGTGTTATAAGGCATTTCATAATTATGCTCTCTTAAAACTTCAAGAAGTTTTTTTTCACTCAAATCATTCGCTGCTTCTCCTATTGGTTGCAAAGAGAGGTCAATTCTTTTATCGCTTCTTATATTTTTAATATAGCCTTGTATTCTTTGTCCAATCTCTAATTTTTCAAATATTTGCGTTTGATAAAGCATTCCTTCATACCTATCATTTATCAAAGCTTTGTATCCAAGTGGAGTTTTTGCCAAAATGAAAAGTTCAACCTCTTCATTTTTTTCATATTTTGGAGTACTTTTTGGTAAAAACTTGCCAAATTTCTCAACTCCAATAAGTCTATTTGTCATCTCATCAAGTGCAACAAAAATAACTCGTTTTTCACCTATTTTAAATGGTGATTTTTGGTATTTTACAGGAACTAACAAATCTTTTTGCATTCCCCAATCAACAAAAGCACCAAAATTTGTCACATCTTTTACCTCTAAAAGCGCAAACTCTCCAAGCCTAGCTATCGGATAAATGGTAGAAGCAATCAGTCTATCATCTGAGTCTGTATAAATAAAAACATCTAGAGTGTTACCAACTTCCATAGTCTTATCAAGATAAAAGTTT
>JBKECC010000072.1:0-6463 GCA_047974135.1 Campylobacteraceae bacterium
AAGTTTGAAAATCACATTTTCAACTAAAACACCAATGATGATGATAGTCAAAAGTCCTGCAAATACTAAGTTTATATCTAGCTGATTTCTTTTTTCAAATATAAACCATCCAAGTCCGCCAGAACCTGAACTTACACCAAAAACAAGTTCGGCAGCTATAAGTGTTCGCCAAGCAAATGCCCATCCAATCTTAAGTCCAGTTAGCAAGTTTGCAAATGCTGCTGGGATTAGTATTTGAAAAACAAAAGAGAGACCTTTTAACTCATAACTTCTGCCAACCATTCTAAGAGTGTTACTAACTCCTGTAAATCCTGAGTATATATTTAGAGCAACTGGCCAAGTTACTGAATGGATGATAACAAAGATGATACTTGGATAACCAAGGCCGAACCAAAGAAGTGCTAAAGGCAAAAGTGCAATGGCCGGAAGAGGATTGAACATGGCTGTTAATGTCTCAAGCAAATCAGTTCCTATCCTTGAGTTAATGGCTACTATAGTAAGAGTTGCCGCAAGCAATATACCAAGTATATAACCAATAGCTAAGATTTTTAAAGAAACCAAAGTTCTGCTTATAAGCTCTCCACTTTTTGTAACTTCGTAAAGCCCAGAAAGAGTGCTTGAGAGCGTTGGAAACATAAGTTCATTGTCAAGATATAGCGAGTAAACCTGCCATAAGACACCAAGAAAGATAAGTATAAAAAGCTTTCTTAAAAAAGGGATATTGTAAAGCTTTTCAAAGATTGATAACTCTCTTTTTATATCACCACTCTCTTTTACATGTAAACTTTTTATATCGTTTTTTGTTTTTAATGTATCACTCATAAGACATCCTTATATAACGTAATCAATCTCTTTAAAAAGAGTGCGAGAAATCTTCTCTTTAAGCTGTGCAAATTCTGGATGGATGCTTGGATTTAACTCATCAAAATTTACATTTAAAATCTCAACCACCTCTCCTGGATGAGGAGAAAGCATTACTATCTTATTTCCAAGTAAAATTGCCTCATCAATAGAGTGTGTCACAAAAAACAAAGTGAACTTCGTCTCACTCCATAGTTCAAGCAACTCTTCTTGCATTTTTTGTCTTGTTAGAGCATCAAGCGAGGCAAAAGGTTCATCCATTAGTATAACTTTTGATTTTAGTCCCAAACATCTTGCAATCGCAACTCTTTGCTTCATGCCGCCAGAAAGTGCGTGTGGGTAAGAGTTTTCAAATTTGCTCAGATTTACCTTTTTAAGTAGAGCTTTTGCCTCTTTTACGGCTTCTTCTCTTTTTATATCTCTTGTTTTTGTTATGGCAAAGACTATATTTTCAAGTGCACTCTTCCATGGCAAAAGTTGATCAAACTCTTGAAAAACCATACCTCTGTCGCTTCCTGGCTTTTTTATCTCTTTGCCATTTAGTAAAATCTCTCCGTTAGCTGGTTTTATAAATCCGCCAATAGCTTTTAGTATGGTTGATTTTCCACAACCAGAAGGACCAAGAAGTATAAGTCTGTCTGATTTTTCAACATTAAAACTCACATTTTTAGTTGCAGTAACTAAATGTTCGGTGGTTTTATATTGAAGTGTCAAGTTTCTCACCTCCAAAAATGGAGTGTGAGAGGTTTGGTTGTTTTCTTGCATGAAACGCTCCTTTTATCTTACGTATCCAGTGTTGAAAAATAGCTCTTCCCCGCTAGCTGGTTTTGATTTGATAGCCTTTGTTTCATAAAGAAAATCTGTAAAAAACGTGATATTTTCTGGTTTTATAGAAAAAACAACATCGGGATTATTTAGGATAGCTTCTATAAGTTCAACAGGCTCTTTTGAATTTGTAACTTTTAAATAAAGCTTGGCAGCTTCATGCTTGTTGTTATTTATCCACTGTGCTGCTTCATCTATTGATTTTGCATAAATATAGACAAGTTTTGGATTTTTGTTAAAAAACTTTGTTGTTGTGGAAGATAGATTAAAAGAGTGTTTGCCGCCAACTATATCGTAAGAGCTAAATACTTTGTGGATATTTGGATTTTTTAACTCAATAGATATAAATGGCTCTGAAGCGATGTGCCCTGTTATCTCTTTACCAGAAGTTAAAGCTATGGCAGCGTCAGGATGGCTTAGAGATATGGTTAAAGAGTCAAATTTGTCAAAATTTTCTATACCATACTCTTTTGCTGCAGCTGCTTGCAAAATCAGAGCTTGAATCCCTACTTTTTGTGATGGAAATGCGATTCTATCTTTTTGTGTAAGATCTTTTATGCTTTTTACATCAGGATTGTTTGTATTAAAAACAAGTGGTTGCTGGTCAAGAGTTACAAGTGCTTTAACCTCACCTTTTGTTTTGTCCCAAAGACGTACAAACGGTGCAACTCCAGCTGTTATAATGTCAACGCTTCCAGACAAAAGAGCTTCGTTGTTTCCAGTACCACCACCTAGTTGGACCCATTTTACTTGTAAGTCGTTTATGCCTTCAAGTTTTGCATTTTTTTCTACTAACTTATGCTCTTCAGCAACAATCAATGGCAAAAACGAGATGCCAAAACCTTTTGTGATTTTTATCTCATTTGCTTCAGCAAACAGTGATGATTTTATCAAAATCAACAAAAACACAGCAAATATCTTCTTCATGTAAAAGCCCCTTTTGAAAAAATTTCGAAACTATAACAGAAAAAAAAGATTATGTCAAGTAATCTGATAAGAATACTCAAGAATAAAATAAGAAAAAATTCTTTTTGTTGATGAAAGAGCCATTTTTTAATTGAAATTCTTTACATGTAAATAGTTATAATAATTTGACAAAACCAAATGCAAAAATATATAGGAAAATATGTCAATGCTAACAATCAGAAAAATGAAAAAACAAGATATTAATACTCTTTCAAAAATATGGCTTGATGCTTCTTTGAAGGCGCATGATTTCATTTCAAAACAGTATTGGCTTGAAAATAAAATTTTAATGGAGGAAAAGTATCTTCCAAATGCAGAAGTGTATATTGCTCTAAATGAAGATGAAATTTACGGATTTGTTGCTTTGGTTGAAAATCATTTAGCATCAATCTTTGTTTGCAATGAACATCAAGGAAAAGGGATAGGAAGTTTGCTTTTGAGACATGTTAAAGAGTTACGCCTCAAGTTGACGCTAAATGTTTATCAAAAAAATACAAATAGTATTGGTTTTTATCGTTCAAATAATTTTGAAATTATCGCAGAATCGATAGATGAAAGCATAGGAGAGAAAGAGTTTATAATGCAATGGAAAAAGTAAAAGCTAAAAAAATATCAAAGCTTTATTTACATACTTTCTATCATCTCCAACGCTTTTTTATACTCTTCTTTGTTGTTTAAGTTAAAAAACGGTTCGTCATTTTCAAACTCTACAATCTCATGAGGGATTTGCTCTATTAAGATTTGAAGTTTGTGTCTATTTTGCAAAAGCATCTCTTTAAGTGGCTCAACCGCATCTTTTGTGTAGATAGCACAAAGCGGATGAAGTCCTCTTGGAGATTTTGCAATAGCTGTTTTTTGCCCATCTTTTGAAGCCAAAAATAATTTTTTTATAATGCTCTCATCCACAAAAGGTGTATCAACACTTAAAACAAAAACGGACGAGTTTAGGGTTTGTAAAATACTAAGTAATCCAAGAGCAGGAGAGAAAATGTCGTTTTTCGCATCTTCTATGAAGTTACATGTAAAGTCAAGCAAAGATCTGTCTTTAGCGTTTATGTATACATTTGTAAAGATTTTTAAGAGTTTAGCTTGTTGAAACTCTACTAAAGTTTTGAAGCCTCCAAAAGGTAAAAGTGCTTTGTTTTCTCCCATGCGTGAACTTTTTCCACCACAGAGAATAACGCAAGGAATTTGAAGCATTTTTAACCTTTTTTGGAGTTTACATGTAAAGATTATAAATCTTTTGGATTTGCAATCTTTCCAGTTATCGCACTTGCTGCTGCAACTGCAGAGTTTGCAAGATAAACTTCACTTGTTCTATCGCCCATTCTACCAACAAAGTTTCTGTTTGTTGTAGCAACGCATCTCTCGCCCTTGCCTAAAATACCCATGTATCCACCAAGACAAGCACCGCAAGTTGGATTACTTACAACTGCTCCTGCATCAATGAAAATGTCTATCAAGCCCTCAGCTTGTGCTTGTCTTGCAATCTTTTGAGTTGCTGGAGTTATAATCATCCTTGTTTTTCTGGCTACTTTGTTGCCTTTTAAGATTTTTGCTGCAATTCTTAAATCTTCCAATCGCCCGTTTGTACAGCTTCCTATGAAAACTTGGTCGATTGACAAATCATCTTTTACCGCTTGAGATATCGGTTTTCCATTACTTGGTAAAAATGGATAAGCAACAACACTCTCCATTTTGTCTGTATCTATAACGATAGTTTGATAGTATTTTGCTTTCTCGTCTGAGTAAAAATACTTTGGCTCACGAGGCAGTTTTTTATCTTTTAAAAACTCTTTTGTTATATCATCAACTGCTACAATCCCACTTTTTCCACCAGCTTCTATAGCCATGTTACACAAACTAAACCTATCATCCATACTTAAGTATTTTAAACTCTCGCCAGTAAATTCGATGGCTCTATAAAGTGCCCCATCAACTCCAAGAATTCGTATAATCTCTAAAATCAAGTCTTTTCCGTAAACAAAAGGAGCTGGTTTTCCTCTAAACTCTACTTTTATAGATTCTGGAACTTTAAACCAATTTCCTCCTGTTATCATCGCGTACGCTAAATCGGTTGAACCCATGCCTGTTGCAAAAGTACCAAGAGCGCCGTGAGTACATGTGTGTGAGTCCGCTCCTATTATCACATCTCCTGGGACAATCAACCCTTTTTCTGGTAAAAGTGCATGCTCTATGCCCATATCTTTTTCATCAAAATAGTTTTTCAAATCATGCTCATAAGCAAAGTCACGACTAATCTTTGCTTGATTTGCACTTGCTATATCTTTTGCAGGGATGTAGTGATCCATAACGATAGAAAAACCATCAGGATTTGCTAACTTTTTTGCACCACTCTCTTTGAATGCGCGTATAGAAATAGGAGTTGTTATATCGTTGCCAATAACCATATCAATGGGACTTTGTATAATTTCACCAGCATAAACTTTTCGTTTTGCGTGGTCGCTAAAAATCTTTTCAGTTATAGTTTGTGCCATATTTAACCTTTACATGTAAACAAAAATAAGTATTCATTTTATCAAAAAAGGGTTAAAAGAACATTTTAATCACTGTTTTGATTTTGGGTTAATAATATTAAAATGCTCTTAAAATGTTATGCTATTGCATTATTTACAAAATTCTATTATAATCAGCAAATTTTTTATTAGGGGTTTGTAAAATGATAAATATAAATTTAGAAAACAGAACTCAACATGAGCTCAAAAACCTACTAGATCAAGTGAAAGTCTCAAGCCTCTCTTTCGAAGAAAAAAAGAGATACGTTGAAGAGATTACCGCTAGAATAACGGGTATCCAAGCCGTAAAACAACAACAAATTTTAAAAGAGATAGATGAAGGTCAAGGCGATATGAACGATATCGGTGGCGGAGAATAACTTTCGCCTTCCTTTACATGTAAATACATGTAACTTTTGCTACAATACTTTTTATGAAATACTACGAATTACTTTTATGCACAAAATTTTTAAATAACTTCTCATTTATCTCGCTTATAAAAAGAGTTGATGATAACGTTTTAAAAATCGTATTTGACAACAAAAATCCTATATATGTTGATTTAAAAAAGGGTTCTTCCACGCTTTTTATCTGTGAAAATTTTCAAAATTCAAAAATTTATCAAGCGCCTTTTGATGTTGTTTTGCACAAAAGATTTTCAAGTGCAAAGATACAAAGCATAAAAACTTTGGAAAACAACAGAGTTTTAGAGATAAAAGTAAGCCAAATGGGCTCATACAAAAAAACAGACTCTACACTTTTGCTAGAGTTTACTGGAAGAAATACAAATGCGATTATATTGGACGAGGAAGACGTTGTAGTTGAAGCTTTAAGACATATTGATAAAAATACTTCATATAGATTTGTGAAAGTTGGAGAAAAACTAGAGCCACTTTTGGGTATAAAAATCAACGAAAAACAAGTAGAGATTAAAGATGTTAAAGAGTTTTTAGAAGAGGTTTACAAAAACAGACAAAATGCAAATCTGCAAAATCTAAAAACACAAAAAAGATTTGCACTTCACAAAAAAATAGAAAAATTTCAAGAACTTTTAACTAATCTTGATGATGAAAAAGAGCTTCTAAAAAATGCAGAAAAATCTCACAAAATGGCAGTTGTTTTACTTTCTAACAAGTATGCGTTAAATGACTACGATAAAGAGTTTACACTTACCAATTTAGATGGAAGTGAGATTTCCTACAAATTAGACAAAGATATAAAAACCTTGCAAGAAGCGATAAATGGCTACTTCGAAAAATCAAAGAAGCTAAAAAAAAAGCATATAATATAAGTAA
>JBKECC010000097.1:0-2830 GCA_047974135.1 Campylobacteraceae bacterium
TACAGGCGAGCTTCCATCAAAAAAATAGTCCCAAACTATAACCCTTGTTATGCTACTTTCCTTTTGACTAATTTTTATCTCATTTGCCTCTTTACAAGCAGGTTCATATCCATCTTTGCAAGCTTTGTTAAGATAAAATCTTGCATTTTCTATATCACCTTTTTGTAAAAGAAGCCTGCCCAAACTCAAACAACCAAAACCTTTTAAACCATTGCAAGAGATACTATACACATTTATGGCTTTATCTATATTTTCTTCTGTTACAATGCCAAATTGGTAAAAAAAGCCGAGGTCATTGCAACCAATGTCATTGTTTAATTCACACGATTTTTCAACAAATTCTTTTGCTTTTTTGTTATCTTTTTTGATGTCACTATAAAGTGTTGAGAGTTCTAAGCAAGCCCAGCTATTTTTTAACTCACAAGCTTTTTTAAAATAAGAGATTGATTTATCGAAATCTTTTTTTGTGTAACCGTAGTGAACTCCAAGCAAATTGCAACTTTGTGCTACATTTTTTTCGCAAGATATAAGATTTTTTTCTTCGTAATTTTCATGAATATCTTTGGTAGCCTCACAACTCGAGCTTATGTTGCCACCATAGCAAGCTATGTCATAAAAAAATAGAGCTTTGTTTAAATCCACCGCTATTTTTGTATCTACATTTTTTAAAAATGTACCAGTTTCATAGTAAAGGCCAAGATTTTCACAAGCTGTATAATCATCAACGATACAAGCTTTTGTTTCATCTATAACACGTTTTTCCAAAATCTCATTTGCTAAAATAGATGATGTTATTAAATAAATAATCAAAATAACTTTTTTCACAAAACACTCCTTTTTACATGTAAAAACTATTTTAATTTTTCAAGATATTCACATCCATTTTTATTGTCAAGTTTGCAAGATTTTTCAAAATACTGCTTTGCTTTTATATCGTTTTGATTTGTACCCTCAGCATTTACATACATAACCCCAGCATTTAGACAACTCTCACCAACATTTTTATCGCAAGCCTTTTCAAATAACTCCAAAGCTAACTTTTTATTTTCCTCTACTCCATTTGCGTTTTTATATAAAAGTGCTAAATTGTTGCAAGCTTGAAAGTATTTTCCATCACAAGCTTTTTCGTAAAGAACTTTTGTTTTTGCTAAATCTTCCTTTACTCCCTCAGCGTAAAAATACATATTTGCTAAATTGTTGCAACTCTTAAACTCTTTTCCATTGCACGCATTTTCGTAAAAAATAGAAGCTTTTGTATAGTTTTGTTTTTCACTAAAATATATATCGCCAACAAATTCACAAGCTTTTGTATTTCCGTCTTCACAAGCTGCTTCATAAAAGCTAAGTGCTTTATCTAAACTCTTTTCAACTCCCAAACCTTTATCATATAAAAGTCCAGCGTTAAAGCAACCATTTGCATAGCCAAGATTGCATGATTTCTCAAAAAGATTGTAAACTTTTATGTAATCCGCATCTTGATTTTCCATAAGCAGTAGTGCTGCTTCATTGCAAGCTTTTGCACCATTTTTTTCACACCCAGCTTCAAATGTTTTTAAATCATTTGCACTTAAAAACACAAAAAACATTGTCAGTAAAAATAGTATTTTTTTCACCATAAATCCTTTATTTTATTTACATGTAAAGCTTAAAAAAGTCTCATTTCATCGTATGCGACGCAAGCTTCCTTCATGCCGCTATCGCAAGATCTTTTATACAATCTTGCAGCTTTTAACAAGTCTTTTTTCACGCCATTTCCGCTATTGTACATCGTTGCAACATTGAAGCATCCTTGCATATTTTCACCATCACAACCTTGGTTAAAATAGGCTTCGGCTCTTTTAAAATTTTGTTTTACACCATCGCCTTTGTAGTATAAAAAACCAAGATTTGTGCAACCTCTTGCATCTCCACCATTGCAAGCTTTTTCATAGAAATCTTTTGTTTTTAAAAGATTTTGTTCAACCTTCCAACCTTTTTTAAACATGGCTCCAAGGTTTACACAAGCAGGAAATATATTCTCATCGCATGCTCTTTGGTAGTTATAGTGTGCTTCAAGAAAGTTTTGTTTTACAATCTCGCCTTTTTCATAAAGTTTGCCAAGTTCAAAGCAAGCTAAAAACTCTTCATTGTCGCAAGCAGTTTCAAGATTTTTTACAGCCATTTTTAGTTTTGTTCTATCTTTTGTGTTTGAAGAGAGCACAAAAGTAGCGTTATCAAAGCAAGTTTTTGCGTTACCATCACCACAGATTAATTCTGCCTCTTTTTTAGGTTGTTGTGAAGAAGCTTCTAGAGATTCTTTAGAGATAACAAGCAAATCTTGCTCAGCAAAAATAGATGAAAATATAGATAAAAATATAGATAAAAACAGGACTTTTTTCACTATTTTTCCTTTTACATGTAAAGCAAAATCTTATGAAATTTTAGCAGAATTTTGTTATACAACTATCTATTTATGTTGCTTTGACCAAATCCCAAATTTATATTTTTTTGCTGAATTTTCCAAGTTTAAATATTCATTTGAAACGCTGGTATCTGATAAAGAGTAACCATTTGCTACAGATAGCGCGTTGATATCCATGTCGCCATAGTAAACCACACCAGCTACTTCGCCAAATTTTATTTTACTTTTTTCTTTGATTTTTATGCTTGCTGAGGAGAGTCGTTGTTTTAAAAATTGTCTGCTTATCTCGCCTAACTCATCGCCATTTGGCACTTTTATGGCGTAAAGTTTTACCTTTATGCGCTCATTTTTTTCAGTTAGTATGACGATATTTCTTCCATCAACTACATCGATAACCATGCCCACAAGGCCAAAAGAGAAACTTATAAA
>JBKECC010000108.1:0-9153 GCA_047974135.1 Campylobacteraceae bacterium
TAGAGGTCTTGGACTTTATGTAGCAAAGATGCTTATGAACAATCTCATAAAAGGTAAAATAGAAGCAGAAAATATTGATGGGGGTTGTAGGTTTATCGTTACAATTCCTTTAAATTAAAAATTTTTTTTATATTTTTTTATTCTATAATGTCATCGTTATATATCTATATATATAAAGAACCAATTTTAATAAGTTATATAAGGAGTTAGCAAAGCATGAAATAATTTAAATAAGCAAAAACAATAGCCCACTATTCTTAATTTTACATTAAATAATTATATTAAAAATATATAATTGTTTTTATATTCTTTTTTTATTTCTTCTATATCCTTTTACATTACAATTTTCTTGTCAAATTAACTAAATATATTTTTTAAGTTTCTTTAAAAAATACACTTTTTGAATATTTGAATCCACATCGAGTGATTTATTTGAATATGCATTTTTTATTGATGATTATCACATAAAACCTACCTCTATTCAAAATAAATCTTTACTTTGCCATATCTGATGGCTAAAACTTGAATCAGGAGGTTCAGGATGAATATAGAAAAAAGAAAAGTCACACATGTGTCAAGAAGGTCTTTTTTAAAGGCTATGGGCACTGCTGGATTACTTGCAACAATAGGAGTTGACCTTGGATTTGCAAATGTACTAAAAGCAGCTGAAGTTGACATCAAAAAAAGTACAGCAGATGGCTGGCATTATGGACACTGTAGAATGTGTATGCGTGGCTGTTGTCCAAATATGTATAGAGTTGAAAATGGTATTGCTGTAGAAATTCAAGGCAATCCACAAGCTCCTACATCAAAAGGCGCACTCTGTGCTAAAGGGCAATCAATCATACAAAACACATACAATCCTTACCGTGTTAAAGCGCCGATGAAAAGGACAAATCCGGTTAAAGGTTTAGATATTGATCCTAAATGGATTGAGATTAGTTGGGAAGAGGCTTTAAGTACTACAGCTGAAAAACTTTCAAAAATTTACAATGAAGATCCAAGAGGGTTGATTTATCAAGCTGGTTTTGGTGATATGGATTACTTCTCAACATTTGAGTTTTATTTTGCTCACGCATTTAAAACACCAAACTATGTTAAATCAAACGGTATTTTGTGTACATTGCACTATGCGTCTGACCTTATTCAAGGTGTTTTCCCGGGTTCTGGACCAGATGGTTCGTATCTAAAATACTTCGTAGCAATTGGTATGAACTTAGGTCTTAGCCTTGCATCTTCAGATGGTGGTGCTAGAACTCTGTTTAACAGAATGTACAAAGATAGAGATTTTAAAATGCTTGTTGTTGATCCTCACTGTGGTCCAGAAGCTTCAAAAGGCGAATGGGTTCCATGTCGTCCAGGTGGTGACCTTGCATTTATGTTAGCAATGGCGCATGTAATTTTTTATGAAGTAAAAAAGATGGATTTCCACTTTTTGCAATGGAGAACTACAAGTCCTTACTTAATTGGTCAAGATGAGCTATATGCAAGAGGTAAAGATGGTAAACCACAGATTTTAGATAAATATGATGGAAAAGTAAAATCTTTTGATGATAAAACATTGAGAGAACCAGACCTTTGGGCTGAAAATGTAATGGTTAATGGACAAAGAGCTACCACTGCTCTCACTCTAATTAAACGCTCACTTAAAGAGTATACTCCAGAATGGGCAGAGAAGATATGTGATATTCCAGCCAGCAAAACGAGAGAGATAGGTTTTGACTATATTGCTAATGCTTCTATTGGTGAGTATGTTTACCTTGAAAATTCAAAAGGTGAAATGGTTAAAATGCCAGTTAGAACTTCTTTGGTTGAAGCAAAACGTGGTCTTAAAAACCAAAGAGATGGCGCTGCAAATGACTTAATGACAAAGTTTCTTGCAATGCTAGTTGGTGCTATGGAACTACCTGGTGGAACAGTTGGAAAAGCTCGAGGAATTCGACATTTATTGTCAGATAAAGATGGGGTTGTTGCTCCAAAAGGTGAAGCAAGACTTAGTCTTGTTGACCGTATGCAATGGCCACCACAATTTATCAACTTGTCAGATTGGTTCCCGCACAAACACACATCGCCAATTAATGCCTATAGGGTTTCATTAGATCCTCAAAAATATGGCTTTGATTACAATATACAAGCTGTTTTAACAATAGGAAGTAACCCAATAGCTTCAACATCAGATCCTTACATGGTTGAAGAAGCAATTAAAAAAATACCATTTGGTGCTGTTGTAGCATATCACTATGATGAAATGGCTCAAATGGCAGATATCTTGTTTGCTTCGCACTCATTGCTTGAAAAAGAGTCTGTTAACTGCTTTGAAGGAGCTTTTGATATCTCTGGAATTGAGACAAACAATGTTCGTGTTATGATGTACCGTGACCCTATAGCACCTATTTATAATACTCGTCAACCTCAAGATATTATCATAGAACTTGCTGATCGTATGGGTATTTTAAAAGAGCTTATTGCAGATATAAATAAAGTTGGAATCATCCTTGGTGAAGTAACAAACGCTCGTTTAGATGAGAGCGAGTATTTAGATATAAACAAACGATATACAGTTACTGAGATATGGGATACAGGTATAAAAAAATCATTTGGCGTTGGTATGGAACACTTTAAAGAAAATGGCATCATTGTCTCTTATCGTGCACCTGCTGAAGCTTATAATGGCTATTGGTATAAAGATGGTGAATCAAGACACCCAGTTTATTGGAGCACAACTAAAATATCTGGCGATGCACAAAAAAAATATTTTGAAGCACATGACGAAACAATCAGCAAATATCCAGGACTTGATTGGAGAGACAATATGAATTATTATGAACCAATCATCAAATGGAGAAGTAAAGAGTTACTTGAAATCAAAGATGAAGATGAGTTTAATCTTATATCAATTAACTGGAAATCACCAACTTTACCTTCACGTTGTGGCGGTTCAGACCAAATGCCATGGTTACAAGAAGTTGCAGAAACATTTGACCCATCGTTTGGAAAAATGACGTTGAGTACTGTTACAGCAAAAAGATTGGGTATCAAAGAGGGAGATGTATGTTGGTGTGAATCGAAATATGGAAAGACAAAAGCACCAGTACATGTAACCGAACTCATTCGCCCAGGTGTTGTTGGTTTTGCTGGAGCAACAGGACGTATGGTAACAACTTTAGGTAAAAAAGCAGCTGATTATCCTATGTATAACAAGATAACAAGCGGTTTACCAAAACATTCTTGTGCAATTTCACAAGGTGTTATCAACAGTATTGCTTGCAAAGTGTATAAGGCATAAGGGGGAGCAAAATGAAACTTGGATTAATTATAGATAAAAGAAGATGTTATGGATGTCAAGCTTGTACAGTTGCTTGTAAAGCTCAAAATGGAACACCTCCGGGCGTTTTTTGGTGTAAAACATATCAAACAGAACATGGAACATATCCAAATGCTTTTATAGAGTACACACCAAAGATTTGCAATCATTGTGATGACGCGCCTTGTATAAAAGTGTGTCCAACTGGTGCATCAATGAAGATGAAAGACGGAACAGTGCAAATTGATACAAATGTTTGTATAGGTTGTGAAGCTTGTATTCCTGCTTGTCCTTATGAGTCACGCTACTTAATTAAAGAGAAAGCTCCAACATATTGGGAGACTGGTAAGCAAACAGAGTGGGAAAAAGTAATGCAACCTCGTTTTAAAACTGGCACCGTAACAAAATGTACTTTTTGTGTGGATAGACGCTCACGCGGACTTCTTCCTGCTTGTGTTCATACGTGCGCTGGTGGAGCTCGTATCTTTGGAGATTTGGATGATCCAAATAGCCAAATTTCTATACTAATGAAGCAAGAAAATCCACTACCGTTGCCTTCAAAATTTGGTGCAATGCCAAATGTTTTTTACATTGAAGATGAGAAAATTAAACCACGCGCATAGTGGTTACTTTCAAGACATTTCAAAAGTGTCTTGAGTTTTTATATTAGGATGGAAATTATGACCTTTAAAAACAAGAATAAAATAGTTGAAGAATTTCAAAGTGATGCAGAAATTTTTGCACTTTTGGCTAGTTTTTATCTAACAAATCCAAACGGAGTTTATGCTAAGGCAATAGCAAAACTTGATGTTGACAATATTGAAGATAAAACCATGCGAAGTGTTATGAAAAAAATATGTGACTATGCGGCCACATGTGGTGATGATGAATCAGAGCCAAATATTTTAGAGCTTAAACGAGACTGGACAAAACTGTTTCGTGGTATTTCACCCGAATATGGTCCAAAACCGCCATACGCTCAACTTTTTAGTAGTGCCACCGATGTCGCTTTTCTTTCATCGCTTGCTGAACTGTATCTTGATGTTGGATACGTTGGATATAAAAAAATTGATGATAGACTTGATTATATTGGCATTATCCTTGATGCACTTGCTGTAATTAATATATTAAGAGCTAAAAGTGTTGAAGATGATAATGAAGCAGAATATGAGCGTCTTGGTAAAATTTTTGATTGTATCACAGAGCAATACTTTGTATCTTGGTTTAAAGAGTTTCAAAAATTAGCCCTCTTACATGTAAAAACTCCATTTTACAAAAGTGCATTGGAGTTAACGGCATTGGTAGCAGAAGATTTTTCAATAAAATCAAAAGCTGCTAATTTTTGAATTATCATTAGGGAGAATTAATATTATGAAATCTAAAAAATTAATAGTTGTACTACTTATATTAGTTGGATGCGTTATAGGTGTATTATTATCAGGACTTGGTGTTGTAGTTGCACATAAAACAAGTAGTGAGAGTTACTGTATAAGCTGTCACACTCAACATTCACTTATACCTGAGAATCCTACTTTTTCGCACTTTAACAACCGTGCGGGAGTTACTGTTAAATGTGGAGATTGTCACATTGGGCAAGGCGTTGGAAATTATGTAAAGGCAAAACTTGGTGGTTTGAAAGATGCGGTTACATATATGACCACAAGAGATTTTGATACTAAAGAGTGGATGGATAAAAATAGAGAAGAGTTAGCAGATAAAGCATTGCGTGATATTGCAAATTCAAACTCTCAAGTTTGTGTAACTTGTCATGCAAAAATTGAAACAGACAACCTTCCTTCAAATATGGATCCATTAGCAAGAGAGGTTCATGCTTACAACAATGCAAAGCCTGATTCAGAACAAAAACAGTGTATTTATTGCCACCGTGGAGTTGCACATGAATACAAAAAAGAGTGGGCAGCTGGTCACACCTTAAGCTTACAAACAAAGTAGATTTTTATTCTCTCAATAAAACATATTTATTGGGAGAATCTTTGTTATAAAGGAGTATACGATGAAATTTTTGCACTTAATAGTCTTACTGTTTGCAAGTTTTTTGTTTTCAAGCTGTTTAGCAAATCCATCAGTAGAAAAAAGTCAAACAAATATAGTTGATTATAATTATGTAAAACAAGCAATTGGCATTGGCACGATTGAGAGCATAAAGGCAACGCTCATTGACACTCGTTCACATGAAGATTTTATTCTTGGAACAATACCAACAAGCGTAAACGTACCATATGAAGATATGAAATCTTTTATATTTTCAATGGACAATGTAAAAAAAGATAGAGAGATTATACTGTTTTCAGATGAAACGAGTTTGGGTAAAAATAGCATAGTTATGATGTATTTAAAAGAAAAAGGTTTTAAAAATATCAAATTTTATCCTATGGGCATAACCGAATGGAGTAGCAAAAACTACCAAGAGATAGGCTTGCCAATCATTGAAAATATAGTAAAAAACAATGAAGCCTTTTTAATAGACACTCGTCCTTATATGTTTTATATGCAAGGAACAATTCCAGGAGCTATCTCTATTTCAGATACAGAATTTACAGAGTTAAAAGGTAGATTGCCACTTGATAAAACAACGCAAATTGTAGTTTTTTCTATGAATTCTTGTGTTAAAACTCACAATGTTGCAAGTGAATTGATGTCTCTTGGTTATAAAAATGTAAAAAAATATGCTGGTGGATATCCTGAATGGATGGAAATTCATGCAAAACCAAACAAAACAGTAGAACAAAAAGAAGTTTTTGTAAAAGATGATGTTTTTGTTGATGGCGTTAAACTTGGAAGTGACACAGGAACGGTTGATCCAAATTGGTTAAAAGCGCTAATTTTAGAAGATAAGGTTCCAAGCAATATTTTATTGGTTGATGTTAGAGATTTTGAAGAGTATAAAACTGGGCATTTAAAAAATGCGATTAGTATGGATGCTGCAAAATTGTCTTCTTTGGAGTTGGCTCAAAAACTTCCTAAAGATAAGGTGATTGTTTTTACATGTAACCTTGGAAATAGGTCGGTAGAGACGTACTATAGACTAAAAAAGGCTAAAATAGACACTTCTAAAATATTTTATTTTAACGCAAGTTACACATGCGACAAACAGAGTAACTGTGATGTTAAAATAAATCAATTATTGGGATTATAGAAGTAAAATTTTCTTAGAAATAAGAAAATAGTGAAAGGGAAAGCTATGAAAAAACCAATACAATTGCTTGTGTCTATATTGCTTCTTTTGGGCGTATTGAACACTGCAAGTATGGCTGATGTTGATGAAATTGGTCAAAAATACTACATTATATTTATGAGAGACCATACAGGAATGAAAGGTTCATCATTTACAAAATTGCAAACTCAACTCGAGTGGAAAGAGTTGTTTGATAATGATGGTGAACAATTTATCGAAGTATATAGTAAAAAATTTCCAGGATTAAAAGAGTTTTTAATTAGTGAAGATTTTCAAAAATATAGAATTGATATCAGGAATTTTTTTATAGAATTTGCTAAAGATGCCATGGGGGTTGCTGCTGGTTGTTAGGTTAAAGAAGATTCTTTACATGTAAAAATTTTAAAAACCATAAATCAAAATAAAATCTTTAAAATAAAAAGTAGCTTCTAAAATTTAAAATAGTATAATTTTGAAGCTTTATTTTGTGATATTGCTTATTTTGCTTTAGTTTGGATAGGTTATGTTATTAGAAAATATCAAAATATTATACGCAGAAGATGAGGGTTTCGTACGAGATAATATGGTTGAGCTACTTGGATTCTTCTATGCACATGTCATTCACGCGAAAGATGGCAAAGAAGCGTACTCGCTTTATCAAAAAGAAAAACCAGATATCATAATAGCCGACATTGAAATGCCTGAAATGAATGGTTTAGAATTAGCAGAGAAAATTCGTCAACAAGATAAAAAAGTACAAATCATCATCACCACAGCTTATACTAACACAGAGTATTTGTTGAAAGCGGTGGAATTAAATATCGCAAAATATCTTGTCAAACCTATCTTTTTACCAGATATAGAAAAAGCACTTGGTATTTGCATGGAAGGCATTATGAGGTTTAACAATCCAAGAAGATATTTTAATGAAAAAGATTATTATGATACAAAAACAAAGCAGTTGATTGTGGATGGCAAAGAGGCGTATTTGGATTATCATGAAAAAAAATTTTTTGAACTCCTGATTAAAACCCCAGGTCGTGTTGTCTCTTATAACGAGCTTGAAAATGAGATTTGGCAATATGGAATGAGTGTAGCATCTGTGAGATCTCTTGTCTTTAATCTTCGCTGTAAACTTCCTGATGGTATCATTAAAAATATTCCCAAAACAGGATATAAGGTTGTTATAAAAGAGTAAATGTGCAAAATTTTTTATTAGTATTTTTACTTTTTTTTACTACCAATATTTTTGCATTAGATATAACTCCAAAAGAAGTTTCAGTTTATAAACAGATAGATATGACTTATAATTTAAAAAATATCGATGATGCATTGTCTAATCCTGAAAAGTTTGAAACAGTAAAAGCTTTTACAAGAATTTTAAGAAGAGCAAAAAGTAATAATGACTTATGGCTTAAAATCCCTCTTGTAAACGACAGTGATAGAAATATATATAAAGTTTGGGTAACAAGATGGGAGAGAGCATCCTTTGATCTTTTCCTAGTAGATGATGAAGGTATTAAAATTTATGAAAAGATAGATTTTTCAGATGATTTTTTAAAGCAATCATCAACTCTTTTTATACCAGCCCATAGTAAAAAAACTTTATATATACATGTAAAGACCAAAAAAGCATTAGATCAATTTAACTATATTTATTTTATAGATGCGCCCGATGTTAAAAAGTTTATAATAGATACAGACAAGTATTATCATCATGGGCTTTTCTTTGGCATACTACTTGCTATGACTATTTATAGTTTTTTTACTTATTTTGCTACAAACTCAAAAGAGTTCCTTTTTTTAGGTTTTTATCAAACTTGGGTTTTAATAGCAACATCTCATGCTTGGCAATATTTTTATGAGTTACTAGAAAACTTTCAAAATATTGCTCATATTCTTCTTACATATCTATATACTTATGGAATTGCATTTTTTTATATATTATTCACAAAAGCATTTTTCAACACAAAAGAGAAAATGCCAAAATTTAACACTTTTCTCAATATCTCTCTTATAATATTAATCCCGTTGGATTTATGGAATGGCCCAATAGATTTTGGTGGTTTTGTTAGCGTCGTATTTATCATAGTTGGTTTTTATTCTGCATACAAAGGCAACGTTGCTGCATTTTTTTATGCTTTTGGTTTTTTAGGCTTTGAGATTTATTATTTGGCTATAAATATTTCAAGAATATTTGACTGGAACATCTACTATGAATTTACAAATGCAAGGCAAATCTTTGCTTGTATAGAATCTTTTGTTTTTAGTATAGCTATTTATATCAAAATGAAAAGCATAGTAAAAGAAAAAAATTTAGCACAAGAATCTTCTTTGAGGTATGAAAAATTGATGTTGGAGCAGTCAAGATTTGCAGCACTTGGAGAGATGATAGCTTCTATCGCTCACCAATGGAGACAACCGTTAAACCATCTTAATCTTATCATCAATAATTTAAGAATGGCACAAAGAGGTAAAAAACTTAATGATGAGTATTTAGAGAGTAAAACCTTGGAAGCAGAACAACAATTACAATACATGTCAACCACTATTGAGGATTTTAGTACATTTTTTGCTCAAAAAGGAAAACAAGAAGAGTTTAGTTTAAAAGAAGTTTGTGAGTACGCAATAAAACTCGTTGAAAGTAGATCTAAAAAACAAAGAGTTACCATAA
>JBKECC010000155.1:0-3719 GCA_047974135.1 Campylobacteraceae bacterium
AAAGATAATAAAAAAGCTTAATAGATTTTATAATTCATTGGAAATAGTTCCAAATGTAATGTTTGATTTACTATATTCATCATTTTTTTCTGATAAATATCCAGAGCTTAAAAAATACATAAAAGGCGATATAAAAATCGTTATTCGTATGTTTTTTATTATTTTTGTAGTTTTTATATTTATTTCAATATTTTTTATAGATACTAAATATGAAGATTATGCTTTTAGTCTAATATTCATTATCATAACAACATATGCTATTTATTCTTTTTTTTATGCTTTTAATAAAATATGGAAAGCAAATTATATACAACTTTTGAAAGATAAAAGAAAAAAAGAGCTTTTAAGGCGTGATAGTTTCGTTAATAATTTTTATAAAAAAATTGGCATATTATATTTTAGTACTTTTATAATTTTCAGCTTTCATGTTGCATATATCGTGTTGCAAAGATTTAATTTTTTAAATAATTTTAGCACTTGTTCTATGCTATTTGGAAATTTTTTTGTAACTTTTTTGGTTATGCTTATGACAAAAAATAGAAGTTTCATGCTTGCATTTTTTGTAAGTTTTATATCAATATGTTTTAATGTTTTTCTTGGTGTTGAATATAAACCATTAAAGTTTCTCATCTTTGGTGAATTGCAAGGTTTTGAATTGATACTGTTTTATAATTTAGTTTTTTGTGGCGTAGCTATGATAATATCGTTGATTATAAATAGAAATAAAAATAATCTTTACATGTAAAAAGCTTACATGTAAAGATTTTGATTTATTTATATATTTTTATATTTTTCTCTTAAGAGTTTTTTGTCTATCTTGCCAACACTTGTTTTATCTATGGAATCTACAAAGTGAAGACGTAAGAGCATACTCTCTCTTGCCATAATCCCTTTTTTTATAAACTCTTTTGTATGTGAAAGGATCTCTCTCTCAAGCGCTTTTTTATCTTCTGTATTTGCAACAATTAGAGCAAGTGGACGCTCCCCCCATTTCTCATCATTTACTGCAACAACAGCAACTTCATTTACCTCTTGGTGTTGGTTTATGATATCTTCAAGTTCAAGCGAAGATATCCATTCGCCACCAACTTTTATGATGTCTTTATCTCTATCTGTTATTTTAAAATATCCATGCTCATCGCGGTTTGCAACATCTCCTGTGTGAAGATACCCACCACGCCATAAATTTTCAGAATTTTTTTGATCTTTTAAATAACCAGGGGTAAGCCAAGGTGAGCGCACGACAAGCTCTCCTGTGCTTGAACCGTTATTTTCAACTTCATTCATATTTTCATCAACTATCTTCATATCAACAAGACCTATCGATTTTCCTGTTTTTGCTCTAAGGTTTAACTGCTCCTCGCTTGATGCTTCAAGCTCCTCTTTTGTTAAATGAGCAAGAGATAAAATAGGGCAGGTTTCACTCATGCCATAACCTGCAAATATGTCTATTTTTTTGTTAAGCCCAGCAAGAGCTAACGCTTTTGGCATAGAAGCTCCACCGATTATAACTTTCCATCTGCTTAAGTCAACGTTATCAACTTTAGGAGAGGTTAAAAGCATGTGCATGATTGTAGGCACACAATGTGAAAATGTTACATCCTCTTTTTTTATAAGGTCAAGTATCAAATCAGGTACATATTTTCCAGGATATACTTGTTTTACACCCATAAATGTAGCCATATAAGGAATTCCCCATGCGTGAACGTGGAACATTGGAGTAAGAGGCATATAAACATCATTTTGGTTAAAATCGCCCTGACCACTATGTGATGCAAGAGATAAAAGCGCACTTAGGGTATGTAGAACAAGTTGGCGATGTGTAAAGTATACACCTTTTGGCATACCTGTTGTTCCAGTTGTATAAAATGTAGTAGCTCTTGTATTTTCATCAAAATCTGGGAAATTAAACTCACTGCTCTCATTTGCAACTAAATCTTCATACTCACCAACTAGTGGCAAAATACTCTCTATGTTTTCATTTCCATCTGCTATCAAAATGTAGTTATTGACCGTATCTATCCTTCCTCTTATCTGCTCTATGATAGGTAAAAAGTCATTGTGAATAATCAGCACATCATCTTCTGCGTGATCTATGGTATATAAAATCTGTTCAGGAGAAAGCCTAACGTTTATAGTATGAAGAACAGCTCCAAGCATAGGAACTGCAAAGTAACACTCTAGATATCTGTGTGAATCGTAATCCATGATAGCAACAGTATCACCTTTTTTAACGCCCATCTTTGTTAATACATTTGCAAGTTTACATACTCTTTTTCTAAAAGTATCATAATCCATACTGAAACTATCTTTATAAACTATCTTTTGTTTTGGATTGTTTGCTAGTGGGGTGAAAAGTATCTGTTTTATAAGAAGTTGATAATCAAAAAAACTAGGAGCTGGAGAAAAGACCATATTAACCATCCTTTATTTAAATTATAAAAAATGTAATTTTATAATTTTGGGATATAAAGTTTGGTTAATTTATTGCAATTTGGTTACTAAATCTTATCTTTTGTAATAGTTATCTCATTTTTTGGCGAAAAGAAAAAGAAAAATAGCATCGATGAAACGGTAGCTATAAGTGAAGTAAATAGTACCGATAGCGTTGCTTGCTCTGCCAAATCTCCTGAAAATGCAAGATTTGAGATAAGTATAGACATTGTAAATCCGATACTTGCAACAAGTCCACATCCAAAGATTTGCCCCCAAGTTAGATTGCTTGGTTTTCTTGAGAATCCAAAGAAGTCTATGATAAATGCAAATAAGAATATACCAACTGGTTTTCCTATGAAAAGTCCTGCCGCGATTCCCCAAAATAGTTGATTAAACTCGAAATCACCATGAACTAACACGTCAGCATTTGCAAAAGCAAACACAGGCATTATGAAAAAACCACTAAGTGGGTGCAAGTAGTGTTCTAATCTTACAAGTGGACTTTGAACTTCATCGTACGCTTTTGCTATGATTTCAAGTGCGTTGTTTTGTTTTGTATTGAGTAAAACATGCTCATTGCTTATCTTTGGTGCGTTAGTATAAAATACGTTAACGGCAAGTCTTAAGTGTTCCAAAAAGCCTAAACCGCTCATCTTTGAATATATAGGTATAGTAAAAGCAAGTACAACTCCCGCTATGGTTGCATGTACACCACTTCTATAAAAGAAATACCAAAGTATAATTCCACCAACTAAATACGGCGTTAGTGCTTTAACTCCAGTTCTATTGAAAACTATCAAAACAGCTGTTACTGCTCCTGCTAACATAAGATACATAACAGATATATTGCTTGAATAAAATATGGCGATAACTAAAATAGCTCCTATATCATCAGCAACAGCAGCAGTTACAAGGAAAATCTTTAACTTTATAGGCACTCTCTTACCAAGCAACATAAGTACGCCAAGTGCAAAAGCTGTATCTGTTCCCATAGGGATAGCAAAGCCTTTCTCAAAGCCAGTTCCCCAAGTAAAAAGAAAAAAGATTAATATTGGCATAGCCATACCGCCGATTGAAGCAAAAATTGGAAAGATTGCTTTTTCAAAAGTTGATAAATCGCCTACTTGGATTTCACGTTTAACTTCTAGACCAATCTTAAGAAAATACAGAGCCATGAGACCGTCATTTTCCCAAAAGTGAGTACTTCTTATATATGCGTAATCTCCTATAGATATGCCAAGTTCTAAATGCCAAAAGTCAAAATAAGTGCTTGAAGTTATGGA